>JBDKKX010000237.1:0-8243 GCA_039795795.1 Bacteroidota bacterium
CTCTGGGAAAGGATTTAAAAAAATATTATTTATTACACCTTCTTTTTCAACTATTTATTTATTACAATAGTTAAGCCTTACGCATATTCATAGGGACATAGGACACATAGATTTTTTGGAACACATAGGGACATAGGACACATAGATTTTGGGAAACTATGTGTCCTATGTCCCTATGTGTTCCAAAAAATCTATGTGTCCTATGTGTTCCAAAAAAAGTTATAAATCGCCAATTGCGATTAATTTCTTTTCCAAATATTCATGTAAACCTTCTTCCCCACATTCGTAGCCTAATCCACTTTGTTTCCAGCCTCCAAACGGTGCTTCAATCCCATGTGCTGCCCATTCATTGATGCCCACTATACCAAATTCTAACAATTCAGATGTGTAAATGCTTGTTTTTAAATCGTTTGTCCAAACGTATGCTGCTAAACCATATTCTGTATCATTCGCCAATTGAATCGCTTCTTCCAACGTATCAAAAGGCGTAACCGACATCACAGGTCCAAAAACCTCCTTTCTGAAAATCGCATGTTCCCGTTTCACGTCTTTCAACAAGGTGGGTTCATAGAAAAAACCAGTCGTTTTATCCGCAGGCGTTTTGCCGCCGCAAACCAAAATTGCCCCTTGTCGCACCGATTCCGCAACCACTTGTGCAACGCCTGCTCGTTGACGCACATTAATGAGCGGTCCCACTTGCGTACCCGATGTTGCGCCATCCCCAATTTTGAATTCAGATAAATATTTGGCAGTCAACGCACAAAACTTATCATAAATTTGGCGATGCACCAAAAAACGTTGTGGCGAAACACAAACTTGTCCACAATTCCGCACTTTGGCTTGTGCTGCCGATTTTGCCATTTGCTCGACATTCATTTCTGGAAAAATCAAACAGGGCGCATTCCCTCCCAATTCCAAAGATAATTTTGTATTGGTTTTGCCCGCATTTGCCATTAATAATTTCCCTACCCTCGTGCTACCAACAAAGTGTATTTTGCGCACTTCGGGGCGTTCTAAGAATACATTGCCTATTTTATCCGCCTCACCGAGCACCAAATTCGCAACGCCTGCGGGAACGCCTGCTTCTGTCAACGCATCCATCAATGCCATCGCTGTCAATGGCGTGTATTCCGAAGGTTTCGCAACGAAAGTGCAACCCGCCGCCAACGACGCTGCCCAAACCCGCGCAACATTCCAAACGGGGAAATTCCAAGCCGTGATAATGCCCACTACCCCAATCGGTTGATAAATAACACTCATCCGTTTATTATTTCGGGAAGCCGGAATCGTTTTGCCATAACTGCGTTTACCTTCTTCGGCGAACCAATCGAAAAATTGTGCTGCGACCGTCCATTCACCGACCGCTTCAGCAAATGGTTTTCCCGCTTCCGAAACCGTGATTGCTGCTAATTTTTGCGCATCGCGGCGCATGATGTCCGCCACTTTTTTCAAAATATCGGCACGAACCCAAGCATTTTTAGCTTTCCATTGCGGAAAAGCGGCAATCGCTGCATCTACTGCCCGCGTTGCATCCGCATCGTTCCCGAAAGGGACTGTTGCCACAACCGTTTCCGTCGCAGGATTGATGACCTGCCAAGTATTGCCATTGAGCGCGGCACAAGCTTGCCCGTTGATATAATTTTGCTGTAAAGCCACTTTTTTAGAAATAGTTTCAATCATTTTTTAAGGAGGTTTGAATGGGCGTGAAGGACTGTTTTGGAAAAATTATGATACGGATGGATGTACGGATTTCACGGATTTCACCGATTCGTACGGATTTTTTTTATTTTTTGCTTGGATTTCGAGCAGGAATTCCAAAAAATCCGTACGAATTCGTGAAATCTGTGAAATCCGTACATCTATTCGTATCACAATTATCCCAAAGTGTAACCTAAAAATGAAACATCCCATTTTTTGGGCAAAAATAGACCATTATAGGTGTTTTGCAAATTTTTTGAGTACCGATGCTCTTATTTTTATTTTTTGTATCCAACTTATTGATGCTTCCTTCTTTCAAACCTTGAAACTAATGAATGATCATGATGGGCGTAACTTCCACACATTTGCCATCCACTTCCAAACAAATCCGTACCATATTTGCAGCCCAACGCGCTGTATCCCAAGAAGTCATATAAGCTCCTGCTTCTATGTTTTTATAATCTGCCTCCGCAATCAAATGCCCTAAAGCGGTGTAAACCAATAGTTTAACGACCGCAGGTTGGCTAATTTTAAAATCAACGGCTAAAATATCCATGACTGGATTCGGATAAATCCGCAGATTCGTTTCATAGCAATTTAGGTTGGTATTTTTTAATTGATTGATTTGAGCCGTCGCATCCGCCACTTGGACGAGGGGTAACGTTTTCAAACAAAGATGTGCATCCCGGATTTGAGGCATGTAAGTGCCCGAACGAACCCTAAAATGGTTATCCCTTTGGAAAGCACTTTCATTCAAATTGTAAGTAATATTGCCCGTTCCGCCAGAGGTCGTCACCACTAATGCGGTTGATTTTCCTTTACAAACCAACGAATCCACTTGGACGCTTCCTGTTAATAAAGGCGGTTGCGTTAATGCAAGCAGCGTGTTAACACTCGTGCAACCATTGTTATCCAGTACATACACGTTGTAATTGCCTGCTAACAATTCAAATACATTGGTATTTTGATAATTCACTCCATTCGTACTATATTTGTAAGGTGCAAGACCATTCGTTGCACTCAAAGTCACAGTGGATTTATCGCCATTACACAAAATATCCGTCGTTCGCGCCACTGCACCCATTGGTAAAGCATTGACCGTCATTGTAATCGCATTACTAATCGCTGTCGCAGGCAACGCATCGGGATGATTGCTTTTCAAAATACATTGAATTTTATCCTGATGTACCAAAGCTGTATCCGTATAAATATTGCTATTCGTACCGACATTCACCCCATTTTTTTGCCATTTGTAAATTGGCACCATCCCTCCATAAGTCGGCGTTGCCGTAAACGTTACACGGGTATGCGCACAAATCGTTGAAGTACCCGTCGTCGCAATCACCACTTGGGACGCAACATAAGGCGGCTTCACCGTCATCGTAAACGTCGTTGGCAGACCAACGCAACCATCTGTACTTATCGGCATTGCTGAAATCGTCCCAACAATCGGCGCGTTTGTCCCATTCTTTGCTGAAAAAGCGAGGATATCCCCCGTCCCACTGGCTGGTAAACCAATGGCAGGATTATCATTTGTCCAAGTGTAGGTATCGCCTGTGCCCGAAAAGGCAATATCCGCCGTTGGATTCGGAGCGCGAACCGTTTGATTCCCGACAGGGTCGATAAAAGGCAAAGGATAAACCCGCATCCGAATCGAATTACTGGTTGCCGTCGTTGTCGTAACGATTGGGTCATTACTCGTTAAAACACAATGGATTACATCTGCATTTTTTATAGTTGCATCCGTGTAAGTAGGGCGATTCGAGCCGACAGGATTGCCATTTTTTTGCCATTGATAAGCGGGCATCGTTCCGCCATAAGTCGGTGTTGCCGTAAAAGTAACCTCCGTATTCGGGCAGAGATACGGAACACTCGCTGTAATGGTCACTTTGGGTATTATCAAAGACAGCTCAATAACGGTTTTGCGAGTTGCAAACGCGGTGGTAGCAGCACTCAGAAAGCCGCTCCATAAGAAAAGGTGAATTGGTTTCATTGAATGGTTCTAATTTAAACGATTTCAATTGGTTTACGGGAGATATTGGATTTTGGGTGAAAATAAGGCGTTTCGTAGAAATAAACTATCAAAAATTGCGTCCATTTTTCATCAAAAATTGCCTCCATTTAGAAAATGGATGCAATTAGGTGTAAAAAATTATAAAAAAATTGCGTCCATTTGGAAAATGGACGCAATTTGTGATGTGAAAAAAATATCGTTAAAAGGTGAATATTTATTTTAAAATAATCGTAAATAGCAAATCGTTACTACTTTTGCATACGAAACCGTATTGTTTTGAAAAACAAAACCATTTATTCACACGAATTATTAATCATCATCATTCATAACTCATTGACTATGAGACTTAAAATAACCCTATTGCTCTGCTTGGGTGCCGTTCTTGCCGTTCCAGCACAGCGTAGTCAAGTCTATGCCGATTACATTAATCTGTACAAAGACATCGCCATTCGCGAATTTCAACGGACGGGTGTGCCCGCAAGTATCACGTTGTCGCAAGCGGTGGTGGAATCTGCCGCAGGCACCAGTGAACTTGCGCTCAATGCTAAAAATCATTTTGGCATCAAAGCGCGCAATAATTGGACAGGCAGCGTTTATTACCTCAAAGACGACGACCGTGATGCGCAAGGCAATGTTGTCCCTTCGCCATTTCGCTCGTACCCGTCTGTGGAGGATTCGTATAAGGATCATTCCGATTTTTTGAAGGCTAATAAACGGTATGATATCTGTTTTGCGGTCACGCCGCCGACCGATTACAAAACTTGGGCGCGTAAATTGTTGGAAGCGGGTTATGCAACGACTCCCAATTATCCCGATATTTTGATTTATGTCATAGAAACGTATGAATTATATAAATTTGACTCAGGCGTTCAGCCAAATCAACCAATGGTGGATGCAAATACGGAAGTGCGGCAGGGTGCGAATGGGCTGATTTACATCAATGACGTGAAAGCAATATACGTTTCCAATAATATGAGTTTGGAACAAATTGCGGGTCGATATGATGTGCCACTTGGCAAATTGAAAGAATATAATGAAAATATGATGTCTGTGCGCTCCGACCAACCATTGAATAATGGGCAAATTTTGTTTTTACAACGCAAAAATCGGGCATTTCATGGTCATACCAAATTTCATATCGTCAAACAGGGTGAACGCATGCGGGATATTGCGCAAAAATATGGGATTCGCTTGTATCGCCTTTACACCAAAAATGAGATGATTGAAGGGACAGAACCTGCGATTGGCGAACGGTTGATTTTGAGACGGGGCTGGTTTGAAGGTTGGCAAACGCCACAATTGCGTGATGCGTCGCAAGATCCTGTGGTTTCGCCGATTGCGCCGCCGAGTGTGCCGACAGTGCCTGCGGATGTGACGAATACGGGTGGTGGGCAAGGCACTTCAACGGCTGGAAGTGGTTTTCCTGCCGCGCCGCCTACGCCTGGGGGCAATACGACGACCACTTATCCGAGTTATCCAAACAGTGGCGGCGTAGTGACGACGTATCCCGATGGCACTACAACGACGACGTATCCACAAACCACAACGACCTATCCAAGTACGACGACGACTACGCCTTCGACGACCAAACCTGTACCTGTGCGTCCGACGAAGCCGATGTCTGCACCTGTAAAGCCTTCAACGTCAACGACTTCCGCGCCCAAACCGCCGACGACACCGACTAAACCATCGACTTCAACGACGGTTACAAGACCTGCGGCAGCACCTGTGAAACCTGCAACAACGCCTGTGAAACCTGCTGCGGCGGCGACGAGTTCGACAGCGAGTCATCATACAGTGGTGCAAGGAGAAACCTTATATAGTATCTCTCGGAAATACGGCACTTCGGTTGATAATATCAAAAAATTGAATAATTTGAATTCTAATACGATTGGGCCTGGGTTGGTTTTGAAAGTGAAATAGTTTCGATTGAATCCAGCATGAAGAAAAGAGTGGAAGTGGCTGTCTTAAAAGAGTAAAATTTAATTTTTAGACAAAATATTATTCGGTTGGGATACGATTGGAACGCGGAGGACACGGATTGCACGGATTTACACGGATTTTTTTTTGAATTCCTGCTTAAAATCAAGCATAAATTCAAAAAAATCCGTGCAAATCCGTGCAATCCGTGTCCTCCGCGTTCCAATCGTATCCCACCCAATCCTATTTTGTGATTTTTTCTTTTCAAACAGCCACTTCCTTTTTGCCTATTCGCTAAAATTTTATTTCCCACTTCCAATTTTTAACATTAACTTTGCCGTTTACCAACTATATATCTAATTTTTGCTGCAATCATGCTCTACACGATATTCATCGCTTTTTTCTTCACTGCCTTCTTCTCAGGAACGGAAATCGCGTATATCTCGGCTAATAAATTGTTAGTCGAATTAAAACGAAAACGCAATTCTGGGACAGGCAATATTTTAGCGTATTTTTATGAAAGTCCAGCGCGGTTTCTTGGAGCGATGTTGGTGGGTCATAATATTGCTTTGATTGTTTTTACGATATTGGTTTCTGAATTGTTAAAACCTCATTTAGAACATTTTATACATAGTGAGATTTTATTATCATTAGTCACTACTGTTTTCATCACGTTGCTGATTTTAATCGTTGCGGAATATTTGCCGAAAACGGTCTTTAAAATGTATGCGGATAGGATTTTATTCAATTTGGCGTATCCGATTCGTTTTTTTCAATTTTTATTGGCGATTCCGACTTGGATGATTACCAAAATGGCAAGTTTTGTTTTGAAAATCTTTTTTAAAACGGGACATCAACCCGATGAAAGTGTTTTTACACGCGGTGATTTAGAACATTTTGTGAATACGAATTTTAAAAATACGAAGCAGGAAGAGGAAGTCGATACCGATTTGTTTCAGAAAACGTTGCAATTGCGCAATGTCAAGGTCAAACATTGTATGGTGCCGCGTGCGGAAATGATTTACATGGACATCACAGATGGCGTGGAAGAATTGCGGCGGATTTTCCGAGAAACCAATCTTTCACGGATTATTGTGGTTCGGAATCACGATATTGATGATATTTTGGGTTATGTGCACCATCAACAGATGTTGAAAGCCCCTGAATCGGTCGAACCGTTGATAATGGAAATGGAAGTCGTGCCTGAAGTGATGCGTGTGATGGATTTATTGGAAAAATTGGTGCAATCCAAGACCAATATATTATGTGTGGTGGATGAATTTGGCGGCACGACGGGCATTGTGACTTTAGAAGACGTTTTGGAACAAATTTTTGGCGACATCGAGGACGAACATGACCATGAAGAGTATGTCGAAACGAGGATTAATGATAATGAATATATTTTTTCGGGTCGGTTGGAAATGGACTATATTAATGAGATGTATCCCTTATTTCGCCTGCCGAAGAGTGAATATCATACGCTTTCGGGCTATTTGGTGAATGCGGTGACGGCGATTCCTGAACAAGGCGTGCCGATAGAGTTGGAAGGTTTTCGATTTATCCCCGAATTAGTGAGCGATACGCGGATTGAAACGGTTCGGATTATTCGTTTGCACACGCCTGAGAGTAAGTAAATTGAATTCGGAAGGAAAGACTGAAAGGAATTAAGGACGAATGGTGCTTAATTCCTTTTTTTTAACTTAAAATAGGTCATTAATGACCTGTTTTAACTCATTAATGACTTTACATTTGTCAAAATTATGTCATTTTTTTTTTAATATACCCCTCTTTTTCAAGGAAATATTGAATTTTGCAGTCATTCTAAACAGCCGTCTCAAACGGCACAACTTACATACAATGAAAAAATACACCTATCCCTTAGAACCCAATATTTTTTACCAGATTGTGAATCGGGGCATTAATGGGGAACAACTTTTTAAGCAATTGAGGAACTATTCTTATTTTTTAAGCAAATACGTCCATTATATTCAACCGATTGCGGACACATATGCTTATGTTTTGATGGGCAATCATTTTCATTTCTTGATTCGCACGAAAACCGAAGCGCAAGTTCGAATAGCGATAAATCGCCCCGATTGGAGCATTCAAGCAATCTATAGTCATCAATTTTCAAAATTTTTCAATTGCTATGCCCAATCTATCAATAAGCAAGAGCATCGGACAGGTGCGCTTTTGGAAGAATCCTTTCGGCGCATTCCAATTTATACCGAATCCTATTTGCTTCATATGGTTTATTACATCCATTTTAATCCAGAAAAACATAAGTTTGTAAGAAACTTTGAATTGTATCCTAATTCTTCTTATCCCATTTTTATAGGGAATGGTTCTTCGCCTGTTCCGTTACAAATTGAGGAAGTCTTGACATGGTTTGGAGGAATACAAGGCTTTTTGAAATACCATGAATCCAAACCCGATTCCAAAGACAAATGGTTAGAAGATTATTGGGGTTACGACGAGGATTAAGAATAATAAGGTTGTCAGGGTTTAAAACCCCGACAACCTTTCCGACGTTTTCGGAATAATAAGGTCGTCGAGGTTTAAAACCCCGACGACCTTTCCGACGTTTTCGGAATAATAAGGTCGTCGAGGT
>JBDKKX010000238.1:0-8232 GCA_039795795.1 Bacteroidota bacterium
TGTTTTGTTTTAATAAAACACGTTGGAATTAGGATTAAATGGGATTTTTTGGGATTAAATAAGATTGATTTGTAGGATTAAAATCCTACAAATCCTACAAATCAATCTTATTTAATCCCAAAAAATCCCATTTAATCCTAATTCCAACTTCCTAATTCCAATTTCCATTCCACTCAATATCATAAGTAGTCGCTTCCAACCAACTAATATTTTTGCTCCATTTATTAAAAACGATTTCCAACAAACCCAAAGGCTGCAACAAAAAAGGCAATATATCACTTTTTTGAATAATAACATCTTTCGCTCGAAGGACTTTGGGTTTAAAAAAAGAAGAGAATTGCAGCAAAAACATCAAATATTTAAGGGCATAATCGGTTTTATCTGCTTGAAAAACAGGGTTTTCGGCTAAAAAAGCGGTTGCCAAAAAGCGATGCAGCAAATGACCGCCACTCGTCCCGCGCGGATTGCACTCAATGAAAAACGCATCATCGCCTTCCACCATCACATCAAAACTCAATTGACCCGAATATTGAATATGTTCCCCAAAATTTTTCACCATTTGAAAAGTTTTATCATGTTCGACGGGTTCAAAAAAGATGCCCGCGCCTTTGCCCGCCCGAAACAACGGATGATAACACGAAAACGCCTTTAATTTCCCAGCATCCCAAATCGAATAAACACAAATTTCCTTCCCTTTCACAAATTTTTGGGCAATCCATTGATGCGCTTTTTCGCCTAAAAAATCTTTTTGAACTACTTTTTTCCGAATAATCGTCGAACTCGCAAAGCGAGAATACACAGGTTTGAACACATAATTTTCACTACGCGCCCAATCATCAAAATTGCGAACTAACACAGTATCAGGCACTTGTAAATATTTCGCAAAATGCTCAAAAAACATTAATTTGTTATGCAAATGGTTCATAAGTACCCAATCGCTTGTCCAAACTTTGCAAGCCAATTGATTTTTGACCGACGCGATATAAAAGGCTTCTTCACAAGTGGGAATCAAATGCGTTACTGTTTCAGTTTGAATAATTTGTTGAAGTGCATTTACAAAATCTTGTTTTTTAAATCGCGGCGATGGCAAAATATAATATTTATCTACTGTGTTTGACCATCTTGCAACGGTCAAATGCAAGGTATCTGCCATCAAAACGCGGTTGCCAGCGCGGGAAAAGCTCCTTGCCAATTCCAACGCAATCGGAGCTCTTGCGCCAGTAATTAAAATGGTTTCTATTTGCATTGTTTGCGATTTTTGTCTTCAATTACGATGCGAATTGGAACACGGATGACGCGGATTTTACGGATTTACACGGATTTTTTGGATTGATGCTTAAAACCCAGTATAAATTCAAAAAAAATCCGTGTAAATCCGTAAAAATCCGCGTCATCCGTGTTCCAATTCGCTCTACACCTTATTGTCATGTACTAAGGATTTTTTTCACAAATTACACTATTTTTAACCGACAATTGATGAAAAATCGTGTAATTTGTGGCAAAAAATCCGTTTTTACCAAAAATTGAATGAAAAATGACCATCCAGTTTGATTTTGCAGGCTATTGCGAAGCCGATAATAGCCATGTGTATATCGGCGCGCCGAGTGGAAAAACGATTTTTCCAGCATTTTGGGCGTTGATACAGCACCCGACTTTGGGCAACCTGCTTTTTGACACAGGTTATGCCCCTCGTTTTTGGGATGCAACGCGTTCTTTTCCAGAAATCCTTTATCGCAAAATTTTACCCGTTACCCTTGAAAAAAATGGAGAGGTGGTTTCGCGTTTGCGAGAGAAGTACCATGTTGATTCAAAATCAATTACATATATTATTTTATCCCACTTTCATGGAGACCATGTCGGCGGTTTGAAAGATTTTCCCAATGCACAGTTCATTTGTACCCGTCAAGCGTACCAACATTTTCAACAATTTGCTTCTAAATGGGGCATTGTAAAAGCGTATTTGCCTGCCTTGATACCCGACGATTTTGCCAAACGCGCTCTTTTTATTGAAGATTTTTGTACTAAAATGCCCCATTCTTTTTTCAGAAAGGAATGGTTTTGGGCAGCTGCGGGGATGCGTTTTGTGGCGTTGCCCGGTCATGCAGTTGGGCAAGTGGGCGTTATTTGCCCGACGGAGGCGCAAAAAGAAGTATTTTTAGTGGCAGATGCGGTTTGGCACATTCATAGTATCGTGCAGAATGTGCCGCCGCCACCGATTGTGCGCGTTTTTGCGGATAGTTATGCAGATTTGAAGGACAGTATTGCTCGATTGCACCGTTTTCACAAAGCGAATCCGTCTGTTGAATTGATTCCGAGTCATTGTTTGGAAACCTTGCGAAAATATATCCCCACTTTGGTAATGATGAATGATGAATGATGAATATTCATCATTTATCATTCATCATTTATTATTACCAAAATGTTTACTTTAAAAATCATATATTATTTATTAAAAAGCTATTGTCGTCCACATTTTCGGAATCGGGCGGCATTAGAGCAATGGCAACAAGTTCAAATTAAAAAACATTTGTCTTGGGTGACAGCGCATTCCCCTTTTTTTAAAGCATTTCAAGGAATTCCTTTTCAAAATTTGCCGATTTTTAACAAAAAAAAGATGATGGAAACCTTCGATTCTCTAAATACAGCGCAAGTCAGCCTCGAAAAAGCCCTTCAAATCGCCACTCAAGCAGAGCAAAGTCGAGATTTTAACCTTGATTTGAATGGTATCACAGTCGGTTTATCGAGTGGGACATCGGGAAATAAAGGGATTTTTTTAGCGACGGAAAATGAACGTGCGCTTTGGGTAGCCGAAGTTTTAAGGCGTGTTTTGCCCATTCGCCTGTTTAAACGACAAAAAATTGCCTTTTTTTTGCGGGCGGATTCCAAATTGTATCAATCCGTTCGTTCACAGGCGTTTAATTTTCGTTTTTTTGATTTGGCGAAACCGATAGATGTATCTTTAAACCAATTAAATGCGTTTTTACCCGATATTATTGTCGCGCCCCCTTCTGTATTACAAGCAATTGCTCAGTATAAAGTATTGACTAACAGTCTTTTGCAGCCTAATAAAATCGTTTCGGTTGCAGAAGTCTTAGAAAACGATGTCAAAAAAGAGATTGAGCAGGTTTTCGGGCAGACGGTTCATCAAGTGTATCAAGCGACGGAAGGTTTTTTGGCATCTACTTGTCGATATGGGACGTTGCATTTTCACGAAGATTTGATTTTCATTGAACGAAAACCTTTAAATCAGGATAATGCTGCGATTTTTCACCCCATTATTACCGATTTTCACAGGCGAACGCAGCCGATTGTGCGTTATGAACTCAATGATATGGTGCATTTGCGACAAACGCCTTGTGCATGCGGGTCGATTTTTGCAGCGATTGACCATATTGAAGGACGTAGCGATGATGTTTTGCATTTTAAAACCAGCGAAGGAACGCCTGTTTTGATTTTTCCCGACTTTATTCGATACGCGATTCTTTTAGCGAGTGATGCGATTGAAAATTTTCAAGTGATACAAGTTGCTGATAATCAATTAATTGTAAAAATTTTAGTGCCAAACGAATTATTGCCTACTTGTCAAATGGTTGTTGAAAAAAAATTGAATGAACTTTTTAAAAGTCGAAATACAACATTGATTACAATTTTATTTGAACCTTTTGTACATACTGATTTTTTTAATAAATTTAGGCGAGTTTATCGAAAAAAAGATATTTAAATTGTTTGACATTTTTTCAAAAAAAATTACGATGCGAATTGGAACACGGATGACGCGGATGGGACGGATTTACACGGATTTTTTTTGGAATTTAGGCTTTTAAAAAAAATTCCAAAAAATCCGTGTAAATCCGCCCCATCCGTGTCATCCGCGTTTCAATTCACTCAGCCATTCGGAAAACAGCATTTTCACCTTAAAAATTAAATTATTATGAGATTACCGATTGAAATTAAAGGCGTTGGCGTGTATTTGCCGCCAACAATTGTTGAAAATCATGCGATGGAGGCGCGGCATAAGTTGGCGGAAGGCACCATTTATGCCGATTTGGGCATCAAGCAACGACGCATAGCGGTAAACGAAAATGTAATCGAAATGGGCGCGGCAGCTTTACAAAATGCGTTAGACCATGCAGGTTATGTTTTTGAAGACCTTGATTTATTGATAAATGCTTCTGTATCCATTGCTTACATTTTACCAAATACTGCCATATTAATTCAAAAGCAATTGGGCAAAGCGCAATCAGGCGTTCCGTGTATGGACGTGAATCAATCGTGTTTGTCATGGTTGGCGGCATTGGATATGGCGGCGGCGTTGATAGCGGTTGGGAAATATCGGCGGGTGGCGATTGTGAGTTCGGAGAAGCCGTCTCCTTTTTTGAATCCCGATAATTTTGAAACGGCTGCGCTTTTTGGCGATGTGGCGGCGGCGGTCATCATTGAAAAGAGCGAACGAGCAGATTGTGGGATTTTTAAAAGTCAATTTGCGACGTACTCGGATGGTTGGAATTTGAGTTGGATGCCTGCGGGTGGGCAAATTAATTCACCTTTAAAGGAGGGAATTCCACGGACAGATTATATGTTTCAAATGCAAAATCGGCGTTTGTTGCTTTACACCATCAAAAAAACTAAAGATTTTTTGATTTCTTTCTTCAAATCGGAAGATGTGATGCCCTTGGCAGCGATAAAACATATTGTGCCGCATCAAACGAGTCGTGCGGGATTGGATTTTTTGACTGCAACCTACCAATTGGAAGGTCGCGTGATTCGTATTTTGGAAGATTTTGGCAATTGCGTTGCGGCGAGCATTCCGTTAGCCCTTTGTTTGGGCATTCAGTCGGGGCGGATTCAAAAAGGAGACAGTGTTTTGTTGATTGGTACGGCGGCGGGTATTTCTATCGGGGCAGTTCTGTTGAAAATTTAAATTTAATATATGAAAATACTCATCACAGGCGCGACTGGTTTTGTCGGCGGTCGTTTTTTGGAAGCCTTTGGACAACAATATGGGGTTGAAAATGTGGTCGGCACAGGGCGTAATCCAGAACAAATCTTGTTTTGGAACACAAAAGGGGTTAAAATTGAGCAAGGAGACCTTGCTAACAAATCTTTTACGGATGAATTGTTGCGCAAAGGGCAATTTGAAGTCGTGGTGCATGTGGCGGCAAAGAGTTCGCCTTGGGGCAGTTATGATTCTTTTTATCAATCGAATGTGGTGGCAACCCGTCATTTATTGGATGCGGCGGCGGAAACGGGCGTGAAAAAGTTCATTTTTATCTCAACGCCAAGTGTTTACTTTAATTTTAGCCATCGTTTTGGGGTGCGCGAATCCGACCCGATGGATTATCCATTCGTTAATAATTACACAAAAACTAAATATGAATCAGAATGTTTGGTACGGCAATACGCGGAAGAAAAAGGATTATTCACTGTCATTTTGCGTCCGCGTGCGATTGTCGGGCGGGGCGACACGGTGATTGCGCCGCGTGTGTTGAACGCGTATCAACAAGGCAAGTTGAAAATTATTGGCGATGGCAAAAATATTGCGGATTTTACGTCCGTAGCAAATTTGGCGCAAGCTGCTTTGTTGGCGACGCGGGCGGGAGAACGTTGTAATGGACAAATTTTTAATATCACAGATGGGAATCCACAACCGATTTGGAAAATTGTAGATTTCATTTTAAAAGAAATGAAATTCACAACGCCTTTAAAATCAATCTCTTATCCAATCGCGTACAGTGCTGCATGGCTTAGTGAAAGTGTCCATGAAGTCTTTATGCCCGACAAAGAACCTGCTTTAACCTGTTATGGCATTGGGATTCTGCATTACAGCTTGACGATGAATATTGAAAAAGCGAAAGATTTATTAGGCTATGAACCTCAGATAGATACCTATAATAGTTTGCGTGAATTTGCAAAATGGTACGCTTTATAAGCACGCACAGCCATTGATTATATTGTTTTTCGCCTAAAAACAATATAACCAATGGCTGCACCTTATATATAATAAGGTATATTATTGCAACATCATTTCTTTTTCATCCACCATGCGCCGAATATTAATCAAGGCATAACGCATCCTGCCCAAAGCGGTGTTAATACTCACCCGCGTCAGTTGCGCGATTTCCTTAAAACTCATATCCGCATAATGCCGCAGGATGACCACTTCCCGTTGTTCCGGCGGGAGTGCATCGACCAAACGTCTTACACGGTCATGCGATTGACTGCGCATAATCTTTTGTTCAGCCGATTCGTCACTGAGACTCAATACATTAAATATATCAAATTCTTCAGTCGGCGATACATGCGGTCGGCGTTTGTTCCGACGGAAGTAGTCAATACAAAGGTTGTGCGCGATGCGCATTGCCCATTGCAAAAACTTGCCTTCGTGGTTGTATTTACCAGAGCGCAAAGTATTGATGATTTTGATAAAAACTTCTTGAAATATGTCTTCCGCCAGAGATTGATCTTTGGTAAAAAGATAAATTGCCGTATAGATTTTAGTCTTATGACGGTGTAACAATATTTCAAACGCTTTTTCTTCACCATCGAGATAGGTGCGAATCAATTGCTGATCACTCAGCGGAGCCACTTGCATCACTTGCATTGTCAACTAAACGATTTAAATTTTCGTTAAGAGAAAATTATGTAATGTAGATGTAGCGTATAGGCAATTTTAATTTTTTGAAATGATAAAAGTAAGTGACAGTCAAAAATTGGTTGTTGTTTTTCAATTCTTGCCTACAAAGAAAGGACTTATTCTTGAACTGTGCAAGTTTTTTATTATAATTTTAATTTTTTTTAACAATTTTTTAACTAAATGCCCTAAATGAGGTAGATTTGCAATTGATTCTGTTAGACAATTGGAACACGGCGTTCCACTGATTAAAAAATATAAACTTTAAGTATTTTTTTGAATTAGGCATTAATGAAAAGAAGGCATTAATGCCTAATTCAAAAATACATCATTTATATAATCTTGAAATTCAAATACTTATGCAACGCTTTCGGAATATGTATGCCTTCTGCCGTCTGATGATTTTCCAACAAACACGCCACAATGCGCGGCAATGCCAAAGCAGAACCATTCAACGTGTGCAGCAAATGAATTTTTCCTTTCGCATCCCGATAGCGCGCTTTCATGCGATTGCTCTGATACGTCTCAAAATTCGACACCGAACTCACTTCCAACCACCGCTTTTGCGCTGCCGACCATGCTTCAAAATCATACGTCATCGCAGAAGCATTGCCCATATCGCCCCCACAAAGTTTCAAAATCCGATACGGCAATTCCAATTTCTTCATCAAACCCGAAACATGCTCTAACATTTGCATCAAAGTCTCATAAGATTTATCTGGATGTGTAAATTGCACAATTTCAACCTTATCGAATTGATGTACGCGATTCAAACCCCGAACATGTGCGCCATAAGACCCCGCTTCTCGCCGAAAACAAGGCGTATAACCCGTCATTTTAATCGGCAAATCCGCCTCATTCACAATGACATCGCGCAAAATATTCGTAATCGGCACTTCCGCCGTCGGGATTAAATACAAATCATCCTTCGTCGCATGATACATTTGCCCTTCTTTGTCGGGAATTTGTCCTGTACCGCGTCCACTCGCCTCATTCACAAGCAACGGCGGTTGAATTTCTTCATAACCCGCTTTATCCGCTTCCTCCAAAAAAAAGTTGATTAAAGCGCGTTGCAATTGCGCGCCTTTCCCGCGATACACTGGAAATCCAGCTCCCGTCAATTTCACGCCAAGTGGCAAATCAAACAAATTGTATTTTTCAGCCAATTCCCAATGCGGTTTTGCATCCGCCGCGAGTTCGGGAAATGGTTTTTTCCATGCTTTATAAACCTCATTATCATCCGCGCCCTTGCCAAACGGGACAGATTCATGCGGCAGATTCGCCAAATGCAACAATTTTTCCTCCTGCAAAGCCGCCGATTCGGTCATAATCGCATTAGCCGCCTGCGAACGCTCCTTGCAAGCCGCCACTTGAGCTTTAATTGCGTCGGCTTCGGCGCGTTTGCCCGATTTCATTAAAATACCGATTTCCCGCGAAAGGCGATTCGCTTCTGCGGCGGCTTCATCATTTTGTTGTTGTGCCGATTTGCGACGCTCATCCAATTCCAACATTTCGTTTAAAATAGATTGCGCTTGCTCGGCAGAAAAATTTCTTTTTTGCAGCCCTTTGAGAACGCGTTCGGGCTGCTCCCTGAAAAAACT
>JBDKKX010000239.1:0-8215 GCA_039795795.1 Bacteroidota bacterium
TGAGTTTCCTACGGAAGGACAAGAAAAAATCCGTACGAATCGGTGAAATCCGTAAAATCCGTACATCCGTTCGTATCGTAATTTTCCAAAGCGCAACTGCTGTTTTCAAAAATGTGACCCATTGAGTCAATGGTATTTTATATAATAATGTTTCAATGTATGCAAACCCGCTTGTTCTAAAAGACTGTTTTTTGTAACAATTGTGGCATACCATTGATTTTTTTAATTATTTTTAACAAAAATCGAATGAACAAATTAAAATTTCGTTTATTCAAATTAAAAGCAAAAGTACCCAAAATCGAAATACGCCACAAAAAACAAGGCAATTTTATTAAAAAAAAAGTAAAAAGCAACCTTTTTAACCTTATAGCCGTGAAAAATGACAGAAATATGATAATCCATCGCATTCTTAATAACGTCGAACATTAAAAAAACGAAACAAAGGCATTAACTTTGCGTCTGAATTGACATCCGACTTTAATTTACAAACCAAGCGGCGATTTAGCATAAATAGCCGTTATAAGAAGATACTTTGGATGAAGTAGAAAAACTACACTAAATTCAACTATTTTATTAACCGAGATTTCCGACAAACACTGCTGTTAAAGCGCGTTGGGAAATTGACAAATCTGCTTGGAAATTGAAAGTATTAATGCCCGCTACCGAGCGTACTACCTTGACACACAACCATTTATGCGTCGTACATCCTGATGCACAAATTGGTCAGAATGTGACTATCAGCCCTTTCGTGACGATTGCGGCGGATGTTGTGATTGGAGACGGTACTTGGATTGGACCGAACGTTCACATCATGGACGGTGTGCGCATTGGACGCAACTGCCGAATTTTTTCTGGCGCAATTGTCGGCTCTATTCCGCAGGATTTAAAATTTAAGGGTGAAAAAACATATTTGAAAATTGGCGATAATACGACGATTCGGGAGTATTGTACGCTGAATGTAGGCACTGCTGCGAGTTGGGAGACGGTGATTGGCAGTAATTGTTTGATTATGGCGTATGTGCATGTTGCGCACGACTGTATCATTGGCAATAATTGTGTATTGGCGAATAATGTTACGTTGGCTGGACATATTACGATTGGTAATTATGCAGTACTCGGTGGCATGGCAGCTGTACATCAATTTGTCAAAATTGGCGAATCGGCGATGATTGGCGGCGGTTCGTTAGTGCGTTTGGATGTGCCCCCATTTATTACGGCTGCGCGAGAACCCTTATCTTATGCAGGCGTGAACAAAATTAATTTAAAGCGGCGCGGCTTTAGTCCAGAACGAATTGCTCATATTCAAGACATTTACAGAATTTTATTTGTCCGAAATCACAATTTGCAAAAAGCGATTCCGCAAATGAAAGAGCAAATAGACGAATCTGCGGATAAATCGCATATTATGCAATTTATAGAAGATTCCGAAAGAGGCTTATTAAAAGGATTCAGAACCAGCAAAGAAAAATAAAATTTGGATTTTAGGGTTTTGGGCGATTAAAAATCGGATAAGAACGTAACATCATTCCGAAATCCGAAATCCACCATCCGAAATCCATGATATGTTTTCGATAACATTAAAAAATATTGGAAAACGCTATCGTTATGACCGTATTTTTACGGGCATTGATGGGCATTTTTCCAATGAAAAAGGAGGATACGCCATACTGGGACCGAATGGTTCTGGCAAATCTACGTTGATGAAAATACTGAGTGGGCATTTGACTCCTTCCGTAGGTGAAATTGTTTTTTCTAAAAACAATCTTATCGTAGAAATCGATAAAGTGTATCAACATATTAGTTACGACGCGCCGTATATTGATTTGATTGAGGAGTTAACGCTTGTTGAAATGATTGATTTCCATAAGCGGTTTAAGCCGTTGCAGGAAAACCTTACAACCCATTTTTTAGTAAATGAAGTGTTGAACTTTAAACGCTACGAGGATAAATTTATCAAACATTTTTCTTCGGGTATGAAACAGCGTTTAAAATTGGTTTTGGCAATCACTTCCGATACGCCCGTTTTACTTTTGGATGAACCCACCAGTTATTTGGATACGCAAGGCATTGATTGGTATTTAAATCTTATAAAACAGTATGCACACGGCAAATTGATTGTCATTGCGTCGAATTCTGCGCAAGATTACTCTTTTTGCAAGAATCATTTGACGATTACAGATTACAAAGGAAAATAATGATGAATGATGAATGATGAATGATGAATATTTTGATATTGAAGTGATTATATATTTAAATATTACTTGTTTTGATTCAACTTAAATTTCTAACATACTAAAAACAACAAACTTATCTTATGAAGAAAATAATTCTTTTCAATGCCACAAGTCTTGATGGCATTTCATTATTTCCCAAAGGCATTCCATCCATTCCTTTGAAAACCGTTTCCTTCATTTAAATTAAAAAATAAATAAATTGTGTTAAAATAAATTCAACATTTTTGATTAATAGTTGCATCCTTTTTACGCCGACAAATGTTATCTTTGTCACGAAATTAATCATACAATGATAATAGCTAATCCAATTTATGCAGCAACAAGCGAAAAAATAAAAAAATGCGTCTTTTCGCAAAAGGAAAATAAAAATATGTATTAAATTGATAATCAATTTAATACAGATTTTTATTTTCTAAAAAAATAGCAATTTACAAATCGCGCACCGAATTTTTTTCAGTAATTACTTCTTTAAGTTCTTTCAAAAAAGCATATTGAGTCGGCAATACTTTTTTAAAGGCATCTTTAATGGCAAAATACGTCCCATGTTTTTCCAATGCTACAAACACTTTATCGGCAACCAATTGTACATCTTTTTGAATCAAACTTTTCAAAGATGGAATCTCATGCCAATCGGCTTCTACGGCATACGCTTGGTGCGTTTCCCCCTCTTTTTGGACAGGATCCAATTCAATCATATCGTCATTTGGAGGCACAAGTTGCGATTGTTCTTGCACATCGCTGTTCGGTAACTGCCAATCCGCGCCTTCATGGTCATTATTGACCAAAAAAACTTCCAATCCTTTTTGTCGGATGCGATAAATCACTAAATGCGCTTTTTCAATGACTCCCATTTCGGTCTGTTTTTTATGATTAAGAATCAAAATCACCGTTAAAACCTCAGATTTGAACCAATTGTTTTCGGGATTTTAAATATTTTTAACAAAAAGACCGTTAAAAGCCAATAGGTCACAACCGTTTCGGAAATTGTGATGCGAATGGATACGCAGATGACACGGATTTTGCGGATTTGCACGGATTTTTTTAGTTTTGTTTGGGGTTTTTGAGTGTAAATCAAAAAAATCTGTGTAAATCTGCAAAATCCGTGTCATCCGCGTTCCCATTCGAATCACAATTTCCGCAATTGTAACGTTATTTTTCAGCCGCGCCTTCTGTTTTGCGCTTGCGGCGTGTTTTAAACATTTCAACCACTTCTTTATCCTTCAAAAAGTTCAAATCGATAAATACTGTTGAAACAAATCGTTTAATATCTTGATAATCTCTACTCCGTTTATCAATGAATTTTTTCAAACATTTTTGAATAAATTCCATCGAAATATCTTTAATATTCTGATTGAACTGTTGGTTCGTAAAAATATTAATATATGCCGTATAAATTTTGGAAACTTCAAAATATTTCAAATATTGACGTTCCGTCAAAGGCACAATGGCTTTGTACAAATAAGTAAAAATCATATTGCGAACACAATGATTCACCGTCGAACGCCCTTCATGCGTCTCGTAAAACGCGCGAACGGCTGTAATCACATCTGCCTGTGCATAACCTTTCGTATGAACCACTTCTGCCAACCAATAATATTCCGTCAATGGGTCGCTAATCGTTTTATCAATGATTTTAGCAGCATTCAAATCCGATTCCGCATCAAATGGCAAACCTGCTTGATTCATTTCCACCATAAAACCCAAATATTTTTCAATAAATTCAGGCACTTCTACCCGTAATTTATTGAAAGTGGCTTTAAAACGGGCTGTTGCCTCCTCGCTTAATTTGAAAAAATTTGCCGCCAACACCATAATATGCAAATGTTCATCCGTATTATGAAAATCAACGTTGTTTACAAATGTATCCATTACATTATTAAGCGTCACATTATCCATTTTGTGCTTGGCGCGATACATCAAAAAATGCTTCAAGGATGGATAATTTACCTTCAATTCCGAAAAAGTCGTTGGAAAATCGGTACTATGAAAGTTTTCTTTTGAAAATTGACGCTGATATCTATCATAAGCCAATTTGCGTTCCTTAATATCCCGATATTTATCCTGTTTATTGGACATCAAATAATAACGCAACCTTTTATTTTTGACTGCATTGATTAAATCCGTAATCCAAATATCGCTGCTCAATGCAAAACCAACCTGAACCGACTGCCCAATCCGTTTTTTAATGAACTCAAAATTAGAAGATTCGATAATCGCAGATAAAATTTCTTTAAAATGATCTTGCGGACGTGTATATTTATATTGGTCATTTACCTGCCCCCTCAATACCGAATAACCTAAAATACGCGGCAAAAATAAGCCTTCAAAAGCCGAATTTAACATAATTTCTTCCAATGCAACCAATTGTAAAGGGTCATTTTTCGCCACTTCGGTATGCACTTGTTGAAGGTAAGGTTCAAAAGCCTCTTGCATGGCTTTGTAATCCGCTTCTTCCTCGCCTTCCATGAATTGAGCGCGCTCTGGCGATTCTTGAATCGCGGAAGCCACTCGCTCCAACATTTCTAAATATTCTGGATTTAATTTCTGCTGCATTGTTAATAATGATGAGTGATGAATGATGAATGATAAACGGTGAATGATGAATTTTTTTTAATAAAAACCTTAGTACGTGACCTTTTCATCACAGATTGAACAGATTCTACGAGATTTCACAGATTTTTTCTGATTTTAAGCATTGAAAATCAAAAAAAATCTGTGAAATCTCGTGGAATCTGTTCAATCTGTGCCGAAAAGCATTTTTGTCATGTACTGAGAATAAAACAGATTTATCATTCACCGTTTCTAAATATTTTTGATATTTGAAATACAAGCCTGTCGAAACCACCAAGGGCTTCGACAGGCTTGCATATATTAATCCATTGATTCTAAACGATTTAGATAATGATGAATTATGAATGATAAATGATGAATTTAAATTTTTTTTAAAATTCATCATTTATCATTCATAATTCATCATTATAAAAAACAATTATTGAGCCGTGTCAGACGGACGCGTTTTCGGTTTGCCATTTACTTGCTTGTGGAAAGCATCTTTTGCATCTGCCGTTTTTTGAACGGCTACCGCAATTGTTTTTTCCTTTTTATCCACCCAAGCATTATATTTTGCATCCGCCGCTTCTTGGGTCAACGCACCTTTATGAACGCCTTCCGCTAAGTGGCGACGATACATTACGCCTTTGTAACGCAAAATCGCAGTTGCTGTATCCGTCGGTTGCGCACCCTTGTTCAACCAATCGAATGCCGCATCGCGGTCTAAGTCAATCGTTGCAGGAGCCGTCATCGGATTGTAAGTACCAATTTTTTGGATGAAGCGACCATCACGCGGGCTGCGTGCATCGGCAACAACAATATGGTAAAACGGGGCTTTCGTGCGCCCGTGACGCTGTAATCTAATTTTAACAGCCATAAAAAAATTTGAAATTAAGGTGAAACCATACCCGAATCATTCGACCCGCGAACATCGGGTTTTCGCGGCGCAAAGGTAACTCTTTTTTAGAATAAAAATTAAAAAAAAGAGCTTTCTTAAAAGATTTATAAATATAAACTATTTTTTTCATTTAATTTATCAAGGATGCCCCGTTCTTTCAATCGATGATAGGCTTCTACCTCGTTTGTTGGACTCAGTAAGCCAGCATTCATCGTTTCATACGCTGCTTCGACTTTTTCTAAAATGCCTATACCTTGAAAAGGTTGATCCACCCCTGTTGTCATCACTAACACGCGTTCGGTCTGCAAATTTAGGATAGAACCGTGCCCCACATTTAAGATAAATGCTGTAAAACATTTTTCATTATGGAATTGTAAGACAATCGCGCTACCTTTTAATTCCATTTTGCCTTCAAAATATTCATTTTTAGTGCTTTTTAAATACATTTCCGTTAGGCTTTTGACGCTTAATTTGCCCCGATGCACAGCACCGATTTCTCTGCTATTCGTGTAAATGTACCAGTTCCCAAAAATATTTGATAATTTATCATCCGTTGCTTTTTTATTTTTGAATTCGGTAAGCGGTTTGATGAGTAAATTGGATTCCATACTATTCATATCCACAATATCTTTTGCCCGTATCAACGCATTTTGAGCATATCGACTGTAAAAATATTCATCTAACAATGCCATGTTGGGTTCAACCCCATTCTTGACCAACAACATAATTGCCGAAACAGGACGCGGTTTGTTGTCCACCCCCGCATAAATCGCCGATAAATAGTTTAAATTGTCCGCAATACCGACATGCAGAATTAAATATACTTTTTCTTTTAATTTTGGATGGAGGAGTTCAATATACAGATTTCGTTCTATTAACACACTATTGCCTACATAAATACTTGGTTTTGAGTCATTTATTGCCCAAAAAGTGACTTTATCGGCAGTAATTTGTACTTCAAACTCTTGTTTATAATTCAGATTTTCACTATTGTTCGTGTTCCCTTTCCAATAAATTTGATAATTGCCATAATAATTTTCAATAGAAAAGCTGTTTTCAAAATAAGCCAATGCTTTTTTGCCACTTACGTAAAGACAACAAGCATCTATTAAATTATTTTCTAATTTGTGGTAATTATCTTCTCGACTTCGTTTGAACAAACTATACAACCAAGTATCTTTCAATTTTACGCGCAGGGCAACTACCGCATTTAACTTGTTAATTTCAGTTGCTAAAATATTATAATGTTTTGGCGTTGTCAACTTGGGGTTGAATTTTACCTCAAAACGGGTGTGAGCATCGACAGATTTGGCTATCAACGCTTGACAAAGTAGTTCAAGTTGAAATTTGGTATATTGAGTTTTCATTTTGTGTATAGTCGTCTGACTAAAAGTCAACTAAATAGTGAGTAAATTTTGGTTAAAACCGAGCAAATATAAAGTGAATTTTTTGTTCTGCCAAATATATGATTAAATTTTGATTGATTAGCAGGTCAACTTAAATTTGCAGTGTCAAATAGGTGTGTCCAACCTTCAAAACAATTTAAATTTTTTTTGAATAAAAAATCATAAATGCACGTTTTCTGCACTCACAGCCCATAATTTTGTAACATATAACAAATGATAAACTTGTTTTTTATAAAATTTTTTTATAAAAAACGGTAACGCTGCTAAGAAAAATACCCTTATTTTAAGGTAGTACCAGCTTGAAAAAAATTACGAATCCACACCATATTCTTTCACTTTTAATCAAACCTATCTATCATGTCAAATAATAAAAATAAAGGAAATAAATCCGAAGTAAAATCCTTCGAATCTTATGTACAGAAGGGCGACGAATCTGCTCAAAAAGGCAATCCAGACAAAGCCATTGAATATTTCACATGCGCATTGGAACTAAAGCCGAATGATACTTCAACATTAATCAAATTAGGGCATGCCCACTGCGACAAAAATGAGACCGAACAAGGAATTAATTGTTATTTAGAGGCATCCGAATTAGACGAAAATGACCTTTGGGCATTGTACTGGTTGCGTAAGGTTCGCTATTACGAAGGTTGATAATCGATTGATTTATCGACTCTTATAAATAATCGTTTTATTTCGATTTGGTTTGTTTGACGTTTGATGCTTGATGGCTGCTTTTGGCTCATGGGAGAGAAAGCAGCTTTTTTGAATGCAGCCCGTTTGAATTAGGATTAAATAAGATTTTTTTGGGATTAAATGGGATTGATTTTTTAGGATTCATGGGATTTTAATAAGAATCCTAAAAAAATCCTAAGTAGTCTTTCATATTAATACTGTCGGGTAAAGCCTTTTTAGTTTAATACGAGCATCTGAAGTGGTAAATTGCCAATGGACTCCTTTTTGTTGCGGATTTCGATGTTGGTACCAAGTTTGAACGGGGTTCGTCAATTCCTTGATTGATGCAAATCTTTGTTGGAACGCCTGTCGGGATAAGACGCTTAATTCACACTCGGCGATGTTGAGCCAAGAACCATGGAGTATAAACCCATTCGATTTTGTTTAGAATC
>JBDKKX010000240.1:0-8181 GCA_039795795.1 Bacteroidota bacterium
TTTGGCGAATACAATTGTATTGACTTCGCAAGGCATTTCGTTTCTACACGCGGGTTTTGAATTCAAGAGAACCAAACAAGGCGAAGAAAATTCGTTTAAATCGCCAGATGACATCAATTATTTGGATTGGGAACGGGCGGCGAAAAATAAAAATTCAATTGCGTATTTTAAAGATTTGATTGCTTTGCGCAAAAATCATCCTGCTTTTCGGATGCCGACGGCGAATGCGATTCGGCAAAATGTGCAGTTTTTGAAAACGGAAGCGGGTGTGGTGGCATACACGTTGAATGGTGCAAAAATGGGTGACAAGTGGCATGAAATTATTGTTATTTATAATGCCAACAATCAATCTACGCCTGTGGCGATTCCGAATGGCAAATGGAAAGTGGTTTTGGATGAGGAACGCATTGTTGAAAAAGGGATTCACGATTTTGAAGGGACGAATTATTATATGCCTGCGATTTCGGCGGTGATTTTGGTGAGATAGTTGTGGGCGGTTGGAACTAGGATTAAATGGGATTTTTTTGGGATTAAATGGGATTGATTTTTTGGGATTTTTGGGATTTTCAATGGGATGCTTTATTTTAGGTTACACTTTTGGATACATTGCGATACGAATCGATGTACGGATTTTACGGATTTGACGGATTCGTACGGATTTTTTTTATTTTTTTGCCTAAAACCAAGCATTTAGGTTCTAAAAATCCGTATCCATCGGTGAAATCCGTAAAATCCGTACATCGATTCGTATCACAATGTATCCCAAAAGTGTAACCTAAAAATAAAGCATCCCATTGAAAATCCCAAAAATCCCAAAAAATCAATCCCATTTAATCCCAAAAAAATCCCATTTAATCCTAATTCCAACCCCCCGCACATTAAATTTTGCGCCCCACTAAAATATAATAATTAAAAATCTTTTCCTGTTTTTTCAAAATTTTGGTTTGAATTTCAACCCCGCGTTTCGTCAACATTTCAACATATTCTTCTAAATCGTATTGATGTGGATGCAATATATCTCCCGGCAACCATCGAAACATTTTCTTTAAAAACGGATAATTATGAGCATCAATCGAAACCACAATCGTCGCACCAACTTTCGCAGCACCAATCAATTGGTCAAAAGCCGCTTCCAAATCGGCGACATGGTTAATCGCATTCAAACAAAAAATAATATCATATTCATTCCGAACATCCAAATCTTCCAAAGGTTGGTTCAAAAAACGGACATTTGGATAATCAAATCGTTTGAAATGAGGTAATTTTCGCTCATATTCCAATAAAAGAGGGTCAAGCGCATCGACTTGATAAGGTGCAGGAAAAATCGTGAAAATACCTGCGGGACCACAGCCCGCGTCTAAAATCTTGAAATGGGTTTGAAAAGCGCGTTCCGTAGGCAATTTTACATTGATTTCTGATACAAATTGTTTCCAATAAGCAGTTTTCCAAATGGCATATTCCGCAGGCGTTCGCCCGTGTAAATATTGTTGCCACCAACGAATTTCAGCAGCTTGAGCAATTTTCCATCGAAAATTCATATTTTTCTTGTTTATAAATCTAATAAATTCCGAATCATCTGAATCGGATTTGTTTTTTGAAAATCTATTTTAAACGCAATTTGATTTAAATAACCTGTATTAAAACGGTTTTTAAGGGTCGCAGAATGATATATGGGAAAATAAATACTTACATAATCCCCAAATTCCAACGCCAAACCGCCTGTCGCCAACCAGCCATCTTCCGAACTCACAATCGCACTCGAATTATGGGCGTAACCTAAATCCAAATAGGGACGCAAATATTTAATTTTTGGAATATCTGTTTTCAAATTAAATGCGATAATATAATCATTTGAAAAACCAACCGTCGCGTGTGGACTGCCCAAGCCGAACTTCATACCGCCTTCATAATTGGTATTAATTTGCTGTTTTAATACATTATTGGCTTCATTTCTGCCAATAAAATAATCATCATACCGATAATCATTGAAATTTTGCCCCGTCAAACTAAAACTGCCTCTCGCAATCGACAAGTAATTTGCCGAATTCCGTCGCGTATTTTGCAAAAACTTGCCCGCATACATCCGAAAATAAAGATTATGTCCGCGTTCATACATCCAAGTTTGCCGCCATTCCAAACCCGCTTTGAGATAGTTGTCGTTTACACCATACGATTGTTGCTCTAAATTGAGTTTCAAAAACGTATTTGCCAAAACATATTTTTTATTCAACGAATATGTAAAGTCATGAATAATCGTATTTTCATTTCCTTTGCCAATGAATTTTGGAACGGTATCATATTGAAACGATTGTTCTCGAATCCAATTCGTGCGCCATTGTAGGGTATGTGTCCAAGCACTTTGTGGCGAAGTTTGCCAAATCGCGGAAATCATTGGTGTCATTTTCGTATAATTTTTAAACGCTTTCCAAAGCCCCGAATAATCATACGAAAATTGTTTT
Organism: Bacteroidota bacterium; assembly: GCA_039795795.1. GTDB lineage: Bacteria > Bacteroidota > Bacteroidia > Chitinophagales > Saprospiraceae > JAAFJT01. The sequence continues at coordinate 2,460 of JBDKKX010000240.1, forward strand.
AAAAATAGTTCAGGAATCAGTTGAACGTTTTTAGCATCTGCATAGTATTTGAAATCGGCTATCCCCACAGGCAGTTTTGAATTCAAACCAAACATTGGAGCAATCGTGTATTCAAACCGATGGCGCGGCTGCGTATTGTTATAAAAAACAGCACCAAGCATTAAACCATCATTGGAATTATAGCCCAAAAGCGGCGAAAAATAAATATTGGTTTTGCGAGAATCATCTAAACCAGTCAAAAATCGGAAGGAAATCGGTTCAAAGGTGTTATTTGTAGGCGTAATTGTATTGTTTTGACGATTTGCATCATAAAAAAGATGGTTTGGGTCTAAAACAATTTGGTCAACGTCCATTTTTGGAAGCCTTATTTTTTGAGTTGAAGGGATACCGTCCATGATTTTTTGATAAATCAAATGGTTATTTTTAATCATACCCATTTCAAAAGGAACGGCTACTGCACCCACATTTTCTATGGTTACTTCCAAAGAATCGCCTTTGGTTTCCACTTTTTTCAACGCATAATCCATTTTTTTGGTCGTTCCAAGCAGGTCATCAAACAACCAAGAAAGGTTTTTACCCGATATTTCCTCCAAAACTTGTCGCAAATCAGCAGGTTGTGGGTGTTTAAATTTCCATTTTTCGTAATAAGTCTGCATCGCTTTGTCCATCCGCGTCCGTCCAAGATAATTTTCCAACAACCGAAACGCCATTGCAGGTTTGTCATATCCGCTCATCCAATAATTAGTAATCGTCATTTGTTCGGAAGAAATGGCAGGCGGCTGGTCTTGGTGATGGCTTGCAAGGTAACGATGCACCAATTCATTGCCCGAATAATCGGTTTTTGAAGCTAAAAAGGATGGGACAAAATCGGTGATACTGTCTGCAATGTGATACAAATTGTTGTATCGAGCGTCGTAATAATTGTTCAAACCTTCGTCCATCCATACATTTGCACGCTCGTTGCTCGCCAAAATCCCGTAAAACCAGTTATGTCCGACCTCGTGTTCAATGGTTTGTTCCAAGTTTTTAGCATTGTCCATGTAGCCCAAAAGCGTTATCATCGGATACTCCATACCACTACTCGGTGCGTCATTGTGCAGTGCCGTCGCATGCGTGTATGGGTATGAACCTAAGGCTTCAGACCGAAAAAGCACGGCTTTATTGACATATTCGACCGCATTTTGCCATAAATCAGGGCGTTGATGCGTAAAAAGCACCCAAGTTTCTACTTTTTGCCCATTTTTTAACAACACCGCGCTTTTTTGAACTTGAAATCTTTTGTCTGCAAACCATGCAAAATCATGTACATTTTTAGCAACATATTGAATTGTTTTTAACTGCGAACTGCTTTGTGGAAAAGAATCCGATAATACAAAATGTTTATTTTTAAATTTATCAATTAATTGATTTGTATTTTCAACTTTTTGATTTAAAAATAATTTTTCAGCTTCATTTTGCAACTCGCCTGTTGCTGCAACAACATAATTTTTAGGCAGCGTAATTGTCACGTCATAATCTCCAAATTCGGAATAAAATTCGCCTTGCCCAAGATAAGGCATTGGATGCCAACCTTTTGCGTCATAAACCGCAGGTTTTGGAAACCATTGCGTTATCTGATACGATTGCCCTTGATGCCCCAATCTTGAAACATATTGTGGAATTTTGATTTTGAACGGGGTTGAAATCGTACATTTTTCACCCGATGCAAGGGGCGTTTTTAATTTCAATTTGACGATGTCCATAGCCGTCGGATGCGGTTCCACTTCGACAGGTTTTCCATTGACGGTGAAATTTAAATCTCGAATATAACCCATTTTTTTAGGCGGCATGAAGTAAAATCCAGTTTCGCCATTGCGCAATTGTTGTTCTGCAAAAGCCGTCGTTTTAGACGCATAAGCATTTGCCCACAAGTGTATCCAAATGAAAGTCAATGCTTCTGGCGCATTATTTTGATAAGTTAAATCGCAAGTGCCGCGCAAAATATGGTTAGTATCCTGGAGCGCGACAACAATTTTAGTATCCACTTTTTGTTGAAAATAAGGTTTCTGGGCAAACATCGTTGCCAAGTGGAGGATGCAGCTGAAGAATAATATTTGTTTCATGCCCAAAAGTAGCTAAAAAATTGATGTTGGATATGGTATTTTTGCCGCTAATTTAAAACACATAGGAACATAGGAGACATAGTAGCAAGTTCGGGAAACTTTTCAAGTTTCCCGAACTTGCTACTATGTCTCCTATGTTCCTATGTGTTCATTTTTTCACAACCCAATTTTTATCAAACTTTATGTATCAACATTGGATTGAACCATTCGGTGCTTTTGAAAAACATACTTTTCAAGATGCAGCTGGTAACGCATTTTCAACCGTTCCGCAATACGGAAGTTGTTTGTTAGATTTAAAATTTCACCATCAATCGGTTTTAGACGGCTATAAAACTGCCGATGAATTGATTGAAAATAAATGGGCTAAAAATGTTATTTTAGCTCCTTTTCCGAATCGTTTGCGCGATGGTTCGTATGAACATCGGGGCATAATTCGTTCATTTCCAATTAAAAAGTCATCTGGAAATAATGCCATACATGGTTTTTGTCGGGACGCGCCGATGACCGTCGAATCGGTGAAAATGGATGCAGACCATGCTGAAATCGTTTGTACACACGCGTATTCGGGGGAACATCCTGCTTATCCGTTTCGATTTTCCTTGAAAACGGTTTTGACCTTGCGCGGGACGACGTTTACGATGGGCATGTATGTCACGAATTTGGATACGCAATCCATGCCTGTGGGCTTGGGTTGGCATCCTTATTTTCGTTTTGAGGGCGCGGCGGCAAATGATATTTCGATGCAAATGCCTGATTGTCAATTGATTGTGGTGGATGATAGGATGTTGCCGACGGGGAAAAAAGTGCTTTTTGAGGATTTTAAAACGTTGCGCAAAATCGATGAAACGCGTTTGGATACAGGTTTCGTTTTAAACGAAGGGAGCGAAACAAATGCAACCGTTATTTTAAAATATCAAAATAAAAAGTTGAAATATTGGCAGAATAGTCAAAATTGGCGATTTTTGCAAGTGTTTACGCCGCCGCATCGACAATCCGTAGCGGTGGAGCCGATGAGTTGTGCCGCAGATGCGTTTAATACGGCAGATGGATTGAAGATTTTGATGCCAGAGGAAACCTTTGGAGGACAGTTTGGAGTGGTTTATATAGAAAAACACTAAATTCAAGGGATATAATTGGAACGCAGACGACGCGGATTTTACAAATTTACACGGATTTTTTTTGCAATTCATGCTTGAAACCCCAAGCAAAACTAACAAAAATCCGTGTAAATTCGTAAAAATCCGCGTCCTCCGCGTTCCAATTGTATCATTATTGAATTACGCAGGCTGTCCCATCGCTTTCAAAAAGCGGAAATGAGACGCAACCGCTTGATGCACTCGCGGATATTCGATGTAATGCAAGCCATATTCCTGACAAACATCGCGCACAATATGTGAAATTTTTGGATAGTGTACATGACTGACTTTCGGGAACAAATGGTGTTCAATTTGATAATTCAACCCACCGCAAAACCAAGTAACAATCGGATTTGTCGTTGCAAAATTTGCTGTGGTTTGGATTTGGTGAATCGCCCATTCATTTTCGATTTTGCCATTTTCTGCCATCATCGGAAAGTGCATGTGTTCGACAGTGTGCGCTAATTGGAAAACGATGCTGATTAAAAATCCTGTCACCGTCGCAAAAACCGTGTAACCAATCAACCCTTTCGCCCAACCCAATACGTAAATCGGTAATACAAGCGCGAAAAAAAAGTTTAATATTTTGCCTACCCAAAATCGTGTATGATCCTGCCAAGAAATGTTTTTGATTTCTAAAACCCCGATTTTACGAGAGAAATATTTTTGATAATCCATCCAAAACATCCAACTAATGTACATGATGCAGTACAAAATGCCCGCGTACCAGTGTTGAAAACGATGTGCTGGTTTCCAAGGTTGGGATTCGCACATGCGCATAAACGGTTGAATATCAATATCATCGTCCACCCCATCGACGTTTGTGAAGGAGTGATGAATCGTATTGTGTTTAATTTTCCATAAAAAATCGTTGCCACCGAGGATGTTCAGCGTGAAAGCAGCAACCCCATTTAAGTTTTTAGACTTGGAAAAACTGCCGTGTGCGCCATCGTGCATGACGTTGAAGCCGATGCCCGCGCTCGTCACGCCCAACAAAGCAGCGCAAAGTAGCGAAATGGCATCCGAAAAACCGCCGAAAACCGCAGCATAATATACCACAATTTGTGCTGTAATTAAAACAATTGCTTTAGAATAAAGTCGCCAATTGCCCGTCGAGGCAATTTGATTTTGCTCAAAATACGTATTGACACGTTGTTTGAGTATCTGATGAAAATCAGGGGCGAGAGCGAAACGAGGCGTTTGCATGGATTAGTTAATTAAAAAAATTTTTTAAGACGCTTTAAGTTTGAATGACTTTATTAAATTTATAAAATAGCTGTTTTGAGCTGGTAATCAACTGGTTACAAATATTTTTAATCATTTACAGCCGTTTCTGCTTTGAAAATTACGATACGATGGATGTACGGATTTCACGGATTTCACGGATTCGTACGGATTTTTCTTGTCCTTCCGTAGGAATCTGAGTTTCCTACGGAAGGGCAAAAAAAATCCGTACGAATCGGTGAAATCCGTGAAATCCGTACATCCATTATCCCGTAATTTTCAAAGCAGAAACGGCTAAATAATCTACTATTCGGTTAGAAATTGTCGAAAAAAGCGATAATGCTTTCGTATAGACGCACATAACGCCGTAAAGATAACTTTTTTTCTAATTATCTTTTAAATTTGTTGCATTTTTGGTGACATATTAATTATAAAAATGCTACATTTCAAAGAGTATGGTCAAGGTGAACCTGTGTTGATCTTGCATGGGTTGTTCGGGACGGCGGACAATTGGCAAACCGTCGCTAATCAATTGGCAACGCAATTCACCGTTTTTGCGGTGGATTTGCGCAATCATGGACGTTCTTTTCACTCAGAAGATACGTTTAATTATGATGTGTTAGCCAATGATATTCAAGATTTTATGAATGAACATTGGCTTTATCAAACGCGATTAATTGGGCATTCGATGGGTGGAAAAGTGGCGATGCAAGTCGCGCTGAATGACCCCGACCGCATTCAAAAATTGGCGGTCATTGACATCGCACCGCGTGCGTATCGCAGTGGACATGAAAATATTTTTAAAGCGTTGAATGCGTTGGATTTGAGTCGGTTGAAAAATCGACCCGAAGCTGAGGCTTTTTTGATGCAGCAATTGGAAAACGATGTGCCGACGGTTCAATTTTTGTTGAAAAATTTGTCGCGTCGTCCGAGTTCGGAAGGCGGCGGTTTTGAATGGAAAATGAATTTGCCCGTTTTGGAACGAGATTATGGCAATATTTTGAAACCCATTGTGGCGGACGAACCGTTTGAAAACCCAACTTTATTTGTTCGAGGCGGTTTGTCGCGGTATATTAAGGAGGAAGATACGGTTGAAATGTTGAAATTATTTCCCAACATGCAGTTAGAGACGATTCCGAATGCAGGACATTGGGTGCATGCGAATCAGCCCGAACTTTTGATAAAAGCGTTATTTGCTTTTTTGAAGTAGCTGTCTCAAAAGAATAAATCACAAAATAAGATTCGGTTGGGATACGAACG
>JBDKKX010000241.1:0-8140 GCA_039795795.1 Bacteroidota bacterium
GCAAGCATCCGTCCGCGTGTGAAAACAACATTATTATTGTCAAAAAGGTTAAATTTCGGAATATTATCCGTCAATTCAAGGTTCGCATCGAAAAAAGAAGCAATCGTTCCAATATCCGTCCAGTAACCACTATACTGATAACTCGCTACTTTCATACCCGCTTTGATAGCGGCAGGGATGATTTCCTTACCAAAATCCGTCGCAGAAGGATTTTCCGCAAACAATTTTTTCATAATTGCCTTGCTGAAAATGTAAATCCCCATACTTGCTAAATAATTTTTACCTTTTTTTGCCTCCGCCTTAGAAACAGGCGAAACCCAATCTGGTAAAACATCCGCTTTCGGTTTTTCCGTAAATTTCTCAATGTAATTGTCTTCATTGACCTTCATGATACCAAAACCTGTCGCATCTTTCGCCGTGACAGGAATCGTAGCAATCGTCAAATCCGCATTTTGGCGAATGTGCGCTTCTGCCATCGCCTTGAAATCCATCTGATACAGTTGGTCACCCGACAAAATTAAGACAAAATCATGGTCTTGATTGTCCAAATGTCGCATGGATTGCTTGACGGCATCCGCCGTACCTTGAAACCAGTGTGGACTATCTGGGGTTTGTTCCGCCGCCAAAATATCTACAAAACCGCCCCGAAAATGGTCGAAATGGTAGGTATTTTTGATATGTTGATTGAGGGAAGCCGAGTTGAATTGCGTCAACACAAAAATTCGGCGCACGCCGGAGTTGATACAATTGGAAATCGGAATGTCAATCAACCGATATTTACCCGCGATAGGCACTGCGGGCTTGGAACGATGTTGAGTCAAAGGGTATAACCGAGAACCCTGACCACCTCCCAAAATTAGGGAGATCATTTTAATTGTTCGCTGCATGGTTATGTCTTTTTGGTTTTGTCGCCAGAAAATGATTGTGACTGTTGCGCCTGTTAAATCAAAAACAAACAAATATTGTTTCGTCTATATAGTTAAAAAACTATTAAATAGCATTTTATAATTGTCATTTTTGTGTCATACGCCTTTGTTGTTTGTTAAAAAACAGCGAAAGGCTCGTTTTTGAATCGGTTTATCTGTCTGAGCTGATGAACGCTCTTTACACGAGCCTTCGCCGCAACAAGTTAATTCACAATAAAAAATTACTTGTCTCTCGGCAAATATTAAGCCAAATCGCCATTCATTCTGTTTGTACTTTTGGAAAATTTAACTTTTGGGAAATTAAAATATAATTTCGCCCCGAGCGCAAAAGTATAATTTTGCTGTGAATTATCCTAAAAATCGAAATAAAATTTTAAAAAAAAATGGAGTGAAGCTAATTTCTTGTGACATGCCGACGTAAAATGGAAGCGAATCTCCATGCTATTTTCGGCTTAAAATGAACAAAATATTTTTTTTCTTGTCTTTTATTTGCAAGATAAAAAATCACACCTTACTTTTGCCGCCACTGAATCTAAAAATCAGTTAACAACAGTTTATTTTTTTTGAGAAAACCAATTAAAGCGACTTAAAAATGTCAAAAAATACCGAAAAAACCGAAAAAGCAGCACTGTCCATGCGTTTCGGTACCAAAGTCATTCATGCGGGCATTGAGCCTGACCCGTCCACAGGGGCGATAATGACTCCCATTTATCAAACTTCTACCTATGTGCAATCCGCGCCTGGTAAACATCAGGGTTACGAGTATGCACGCACTCAGAATCCGACGCGCCATGTTTTGGAGAAAAATTTGGCAGCTTTGGAAAATGGCGTAGATGCTATTTGTTTTGCGTCGGGCTTGGCGGCAATGGATGCCGTTATCAAATTGTTGAAATCTGGGGATGAAATCATCTCTTGCAATGATTTATATGGCGGTTCGTATCGTCAAATCGTGCGCGTTTATGAAAAATTTGGCTTGAAATCCAAATTTGTGGATATGAGCGATATGAAATCTTTGGAAAAACAGATTACGCCCAATACTAAATTGTTCTGGATTGAAACGCCGACGAATCCGATGTTGAATTTAGTGGATATTGAAGCGATTTGTAAATTGGCTAAAAAACATAATATATTAACCTGTGTAGATAATACATTTGCATCGCCTTACTTGCAAAATCCATTGGATATGGGGGCAGATATGGTGCTGCATTCTGCGACGAAATATTTGGGCGGACATTCCGACGTGATTCACGGTTGTGTGGTGGTGAAAACGGATGAATTGTCCAAACAATTGCATTTTATTCAGAATGCGAGTGGAGCAGTGCCTGCGCCGCAAGATTGCTTTTTGATATTGAGAGGGATTAAAACATTGCATTTACGGGTTCAACGCGCTTGCAAAAATGCTAAAAAAATTGCTAAATTTTTAGAAAATCATCCTAAAATTGATAAAGTTTACTACCCTGGCTTGAAAAATCACCCACACCACGAGTTAGCTTCTAAACAAATGCGTGATTTTGGTGCAATGCTTTCTTTTGATTTGAAAGGTGGTAGTGTAGAGGATGCGAATAAAGTATTAAGTGGCACGAAAATTTTTGCATTGGCGGAGTCGCTTGGCGGGGTTGAATCGTTGATTGGGCATCCTGCGTCGATGACGCATGCGAGTATTCCGAAAGCAGAACGGTTGAAAGTGGGTTTAACCGACTCATTAATCCGTTTGAGTGTTGGTATAGAAGATATTGATGATTTAATTGAAGATTTGGAACAAGCCTTAACCTTAGTTCAAATCAAAGAGGATAAAAAAGAAAAGAAACAAAAGGTTGATAAACAAGCAGATACGCTTACAACCGTTTAATGATTTGGGATTGTGGATTTCGGATTTCGGAATGCTGAGACAATCCGAAATCTACAATCCGAAACCCAATGAACGATTTATATTTTATGCAGCAGGCATTCCGAGAAGCGGAGTTGGCTTTTGAGGAAGGCGAAATTCCTGTGGGTGCAGTGGTCGTATGTCAAAATATAATTATAGCACGAGCGCGCAATCAAACAGAATGCTTGAAAGATGTAACTGCACATGCAGAAATGTTAGCAATTACGGCAGCAGCAGCCTATTTGGGCAGTAAATATTTAGATGAATGTACGTTGTATGTAACGCTGGAACCTTGCGTTATGTGCGCGGGCGCGCTCGCATGGGCGCAACTCGGTAGATTGGTTTATGCGGCGGCAGAAGAAAAGCGCGGATTTATGCGTTTGGGCAAAACATTATTGCACCCAAAAACCAATGTAGCATTTGGTTTAATGGGCGAAGCATCGAGTCAATTATTGAAAGATTTCTTTAAAAGAAAGAGAATTTAAAAGATACATCGCAAATTGCCACGAATTACACGAATTTTCACCAACAATTCGTGCAAATTCGTGTAATTCGTGGCAATTTTACACCCAAGTTAAATAAAGAATTAGCATAAATATGATAAAAACAAACAAATTGGCGCAATTCTTGATATACTTATAGGGTAAGTTTTGGTTAAAGAATTGTAAAATTCGTTTTGAGAAGCCTGTGGTGTAAATCACAGGCTTTTTTTGTTGAAAACCAACAATTTTTATAACATTTTTAATAGAATTTGTTTTCTAACCTTTTTCGGCATTATTGTTGATATATTTTAAATAGTAAGTTTTGGTTAAAGAATTGTAAAATTCGTTTTGAGAAGCCTGTGATGTCATTCACAGGCTTTTTTGTTGTTTTTAAATGGATTTTGTGGTCAACAAAGATACTTTTTGACACAGATTGAACAGATTCCACGAGATTTTCACAGATTTTTTGTTGATTTTCAATGCTTAAAATTAAAAAAAAATCTGTGAAAATCTCGTGGAATCTGTTCAATCTGTGATGAAAAGTGCACCGAGATTTTTTGCAAAAAATTATAATTCGGACAAATAATGTATCACCAAATTATTTACATTTTGAATTGCCAATGGAATATTCCAAGCCGCCCGATTGCGTGATTCCACATAGTTTGAAATGCCGCGTAATGCTAAAAAATTCATAGAATGATACAAACAGGCTTGAAAAAAAGCAATGCCTTCCATCGTTTCAATATCAGGATTATATTTTATGATAATTTTATCAATATTAGGCTGAAATCCATGCACTTTTTGAACAGTTAATCCTTTTGTCAAGGGCACTTTTTCGATTTCAAAATTATTTTTTAACTCATTCGTTTCAATGAAACCCATTTCTTGCATATCGGTAAAACGTCCATCTGCTTCTTCGACTCCAAAATCCCCATATTGTTCTGAAATCACTTGAACAACCGCACCTATTTGCAAATCCCGCCGAAAACTGCCAGCAATACCTGCTTGAATTGCTAAATGATAGGAATGCGTTGCTAAATGTTGCCCCAAGCAAAAACCTGTATTAAGCATACCAACTCCTGTAATCAAAACAGTGACATGAATATTTTTTTTTTGATACTGATTTAAAAAATCTAAGGTAGGTTGGATTTCAAAGCACGTCGCGGATACTAATAATATTTGTTTCATAGCCATTATTTGAATTTAAGAGCAGTTGGAATTAGGATTAAATGGGATTTTTTTAGGATTAAATGGGATTGATTTTTCAGATTTTTAGGATTGAAATCTTAGTACGGGACAAAAAAAATTACGATACGAATGGGAACACGGAAAACGCGGATTTTACGAATTTACGCGGATTTTTTGAAGTTTATGTTGAATTTTAAGCCTAAATTCCAAAAAAATCCGCGTAAATTCGTATCGTAATTTTTTTTGTCCCGTACTGAGAATTTCAATCCTAAAAATCTGAAAAATCAATCCCATTTAATCCTAAAAAAATCCCATTTAATCCTAATTCCAAGCTCCACGTTCCAATTAGTGAATTCCATTTGAATAGACGGGTAATATTCCAATAGAAGTTTTTCTCCTTCTATCCAAAAAATGACCAATGCGCGTCAACGCATCTTCCAAAATTTCCGTATTCGGCAAGAAAACAATCCTAAAATGGTCTTTGGTTGGATAATTAAAACCATTCCCAGCAACCACTAAAATCCGTTCCTCTTCCAATAAATCATGTACAAATTCATTATCCGATTTAAACGTAAACTGTTGTAAATCAATCTTTGGGAAGATATACAAAGAACCTTTCGGGCGCGTACAACTTAATCCTTGAATGGAGTTAATTTTATTATAACAAAGTTCCATTTGACGATGCAATCGACCCGTCGGTAGCACCAAATCCTGAATACTTTGATACCCACCCAATGCCGTTTGAATCCCAATTTGAGCAAACACATTACTGCACAAACGCATACTTGCAAGCAAAGTCAAGCCTTCTACATAACTTTTCGCCTTTGTTTTCGCGCCCGTCATAATCATCCAGCCCCCGCGAAAACCTGCTGCCCGATAATTTTTAGACAAACCACACATTACAACTGCCAAAGTATCTTGAACCATTGTCGAAATACTATAATGTGTTGCGCCATCATATAAGATTTTATCATAAATTTCATCGGAAAAAATAACAATTTTGTGTTTTTCCGCAAGATGCACTATTTGCTCTAAAATATGTTTTTCATATACCGCGCCTGTTGGATTATTCGGATTGATAATTACAATCGCTTTCGTTTTTTTGGTGATTTTATTTTCCAAATCAACCAAATTTGGATTCCAATCCGACGCTTCATCACACATATAATGTACCGCTTTTCCACCCGCCAACCCAACTGAAGCCGTCCAAAGCGGATAATCAGGCGAAGGCACTAAAACCTCGTCCCCTTCATTCAGCAGCGCGTTCAAACACAAAATAATGAGTTCGCTGACCCCATTCCCAATAAAAACATCCTCAATTTGCGTATTTTTCACGCCAAGACTTTGATAATATTGCATCACTGCCTTGCGCGCCGCAAACAGCCCGCGTGAATCCGCATAACCTTGCGCATCTCGAATATTTTTAATAATATCGTACACAATTTCATCAGGCGTATCGAAACCAAACGCCGCAGGATTACCAATATTCAGACCCACGATTTTAAAACCCTGTTGTTGCAATTGCAATGCTTTTTCATAAACGGGTCCGCGAATGTCATAACGCAATGAATCTAACCGATCACTTTTTTTAAATGGCATTTTGTATTTTTATATTTGTTATAAAAAAAGACGCGGCTTTTAAGCAATCATTTCTTGTTTTTTTTCAAAAACCATGAAAAATGAACCCCAAAAGCCGCGCCATTCGCATTAATTCAAAATAATATTTGGATTAAGCACCTAAATAATGCTTTAACAACTTACTTTTCGACGTAGAACGCAATTTATTAATCGCCTTATCCTTGATTTGCCGCACCCGTTCCCGCGTCAAACCAAATTTATCGCCAATATCTTCCAAACTCATAGGGTGTTCGATGCCAATGCCGAAGTAAAGTTTAATGACATCATATTGTCTATCGGTGAGCGTACTGAGAGAGCGTTCAATTTCACGGCTCAACGATTCGTTGTATTCCAAGCGCGTATCCGTACCCGGAGTCGTCGTATTTTCCAAAATATCCAACAAAGAATTGTCTTCCCCTTCCACAAAAGGCGCGTCCATCGAAACGTGTCTTGCTGCTACCCCAAGCGTCGTTTCCACTTCGTCCGTAGTAATTTCAAGCATCGTAGCCAATTCCTCCGCACTCGGTTCGCGTTCAAACTCCTGTTCCAATTCCGAAAAAGCCTTATTAATCTTATTCAAAGAGCCCACTTTATTCAACGGCAGGCGCACAATCCGAGATTGTTCCGCCAAAGCCTGCAAAATAGATTGACGAATCCACCAAACCGCATACGAAATAAATTTAAAACCACGCGTTTCATCGAAACGTTGAGCAGCTTTAATAAGTCCCAAATTACCCTCATTGATAAGGTCCGACAAGGAAAGCCCTTGATTTTGATATTGTTTGGCAACGGATACGACGAACCGCAGATTGGCTTTGGTGAGACGTTCTAACGCAACTTGATCATTTTGTTTAATTCGTTTGGCTAATTCGACCTCCTCTTCAGGGGTCAACAAATCCACCTTGCCAATTTCCTGTAAATACTTCTCCAGCGACTGACTTTCACGGTTGGTAATGGATTTGGTAATCTTTAGCTGTCTCATGCAAAAGGTTCAATTTTTTTTATTAAAAAAGATTCAGATAGTGCTGTTTTCACGAGAAAAACAGGGGAATTTCGTTCTAACGACGTTTATCAAGACGATATTAAGACGGTTTTTTAAGGTTGCGTCACGCGTGTTTCGCGGCACAAAGTTAAGGTAATTAACCACCTTTGTCAAGACACAGAACAAAACAATCTTTACAGATAAAATGTTTTTAAAAGATGAAAATTTTCTTAGTATCATTTTTTTTACAAATGCGTCTAACCTATGTAGATTTCGGAATGGGGATTGCGGATTGCGGATTTTCATAAAACATTGATTATTAGGATTTTATGGGAATTCAGAATCCGAAATCCACATTCCGAAATGTATATAACAAAAAATATCAAAATAACGGTCTGTTTTTTGGAATATTTGTAAAATAATCTTTTACTTCGCCCTTCAAAAGAATGTGCGGATTTCGGATTTCGGAATGGGGATTTCGGAATGGGGAATAGGGATAGAATTCGGGAACAGGAATTAGGTAAATTTGCGCGTTTTTTTTGAATTTTTGTTCAAAATTCGAGCAAAATAAAAAAAATGCATAAATCCACCCAATTTGAGTCCCAGGTTCCAATTCTTTCCCCATTCCGCAATCCGAAATCCACATTCCGAAATCAACTGGCGGAAATAAAAATAAAATTTTGAAATCGGATTGTTTAACGACTACACAATTTTAAGTAAGTTATGGCAGCAAAGCGCGTCCTGTTTAAAACGGAATTTATTTTCCGAGCGTCTCCGACCATTGTATATCAATTCCTGACTGCGCCTGCGTGTTTGGTGCGCTGGTTTTGTAACGAGGTGGATATTTACGATTCTGAATATACGTTCACATGGGACGGATACGATGAAAAGGCGACTCTTATCATGGATATTGAAGATGAGTTATTGCGTTTCGAGTGGGAGGATGCTCTACCGAACGAATATTTGGAATTTTCCATCACCAAATCGCCCGTCACGGAGGAGACGATTTTAACGATTACCGATTTTGCCGATGTTGGGACGGTTGCCGATGCTAAGAAATTATGGCAATCCCAAATCG
>JBDKKX010000242.1:0-8104 GCA_039795795.1 Bacteroidota bacterium
CGTCCTCCGCGTTCCAATTGTACCCTAATTTTTTTTGTCCTATACGGCGGAAATGACGGAAAAATAATTTTCTGCGTTATCTTTGTTGGGAAATTAGCCGCCATCATAAACTAATTAACCCAATTCATATATGAGTTTGCAAACCTCTAAATTGATTTTAGAAAAAATTGCCACTTTACACCACAGCATGAGCCTTGACGAAACGCAGATTGCGCCGATTGAGCGCGATTTGATGTTGAATTACGTGCGCCAATTGTATGAACTTTTTTTGGAATTGCCTGTGAAACATCGCACGCATGCCGTAAATACCGCGCCAATTCCTGTGCCGACCGTCGTAACACCTGTCGTTGAAACGCCAAAACCTGTGGTTGAAGCACCAAAACCTGTGGTTGAGGTACCAAAACCTGTGGTTGAAGTACCAAAACCTGTGGTTGAAGTACCAAAACCTGTGGTTGAAACACCAAAACCTGTCGTTGAAGCACCAAAACCCGTCGTTGAAGCACCAAAACCCGTCGTTGAAGCACCGAAACCTGTTGTCGAAACGCCAAAACCTGTTGTCGAAACGCCAAAACCCGTTATTGAGCATCATAAACCTGTCATCGAAAATCATAAACCTGTTATAGAGGTAGAAGTGGAAGTGCCTAAACAGCGTTATCTTTCCTCAGAAATAATGGCTCTTTTTGAAATATCGCATGGTACAGAATTATTGGATAGATTGGCGCAATCTCCGATTGCAGATTTGAATCGAGCCTTTAGTTTGAATGATAGACTGTTGAATATCAAGGAGTTATTCGCAGGAAATAATCGTTATTTTGATGAGACCGTCAAGGCGATTAACAGTTTGAAAAATTATGAAACTGCCCAAGAGAAATTAGAAGATTTAGCCATTTTATTCAATTGGGCGGGAACGGACGACCGAAAAAAAGCAGCTCGCAATTTCTTAAAAATAATAAGAAGACGTTTTAAATAATGATGAATGATGAATGATGAATTTTGCGGTTCATCATTCATCATTCACCATTCACCATTTATTATTCATCATTAATTACTCGCATGAAATCTTTTTTAATTTTACTCAACTGCCTGATTATCAGCAATTTAGCATCGGGACAAGCCGCGCCCGCGCCTGCTCAATCCACGTCCATTCTAATTATCAACGCCAAAATTTATACAGGTAATGGCAAGGTAATCGATAGAGGCGCGATTGGTTTTGACAAAGGCAAAATTACATTTATTGGGGGCTTTGCGGATAAAAGCAAATTTAATACGGTCATCGACGCGGATAATAAACATGTTTATCCGGGTTTGATTGCAGCGAATACCCGTTTAGGGCTTGTGGAAATTGATGCAGTACGTCCGACGCGTGATTTTGCAGAAACGGGCGAATTCAATCCATCGGTGCGCAGCTTGATTGCGTACAATACCGATTCAAAAGTATTGCCGACGATTCGTTCCAATGGGGTTTTGTTGGTTCAAGTCGCGCCTTCGGGTGGTCGGATTTCGGGGCAATCCAGCATTGTTGAATTGGACGCTTGGAATTGGGAAGACGCTGCTTATCGAGTAGATGACGGAATTCATATTCATTTTCCGACGCTGATGCATCAACAACAGGAAGAATTAAGTCGTCGGGTTGCCAAAAATGAGCAATATTCCAAACAAATTGCGGAATTAGATGCGTTTTTGGCGGCTGCGCAAGCCTACCGAAATCGGACAGACGCAACTTCAAAAAACTTGAAGTTTGAAGCAATGAAAGGGTTGTTTGATAAAACAAAAACGCTATATCTCCATGCGGACAAAGCGCGTGAAATTACCGAAGGCGTGCTTTTGATGCAAAAATATGGTTTCAAAACGGTTTTAGTCGATGGTTCTGAAGCGTATATAGTGACGGAATTGCTTAAAAAGCATGAAATTCCAGTCGTTTTGACGCAAACGCAGGCTTTGCCTGACCGAGAAGATGATGATATTGACCAAAAATTTAAAAATGCGGCTTTATTGCAAAAAGCAGGGATTTTGTTCTGTTTTAGCATGGATGGCAATTATCAACAACGCAATTTGCCTTTTCAAGCGGGTCAAGCAGTCGGTTTTGGCTTAGATAAAAATGCGGCTTTGAGTGGTTTGACGTACAATGCTGCTAAAATTTTGGGCATTGATGCGACGGTGGGCAGTTTGGAAGTGGGCAAAGATGCGACTTTATTGATTTCGGAAGGCGATATTATGGATATGCGGACGAGTGTGGTGGTTCGGGCGTTCATACGCGGGCGCGAGATTGATTTGGACGATAAACAAAAAGAATTGTATCGGAAGTTCAAAACGAAATACGAAACGCGTTGAATTAGGATTAAATACTCAAAATACTTTTCGGCACAGATTGAACAGATTAGACGAGATTTCACAGATTTTTTTGATTTTCAATGCTTAAAATCAAAAAAATCTGTGAAATCTCGTTTAATCTGTTCAATCTGTGCCCTATTTAATCCTACTTCCAATGTACGCCGCAGCATATTTCGCAATATATTTGCCAATAATATCAAATTCTAAATTCACCCTATCCCCGATTTGAATATATTTAAAAATCGTATGTTCAATCGTATAAGGAATAATGGCAACTGAAAAAAAATCATCCACAGGATTCACCACCGTCAAGCTAACCCCACTCACACAGATAGAGCCTTTATCCACAATCAAATACGCATCATCATTTTTTTTATATTGAAATCGAAAATGCCAACTTCCATTTAAATCAGCCCGTTCCACACAAACCGCCGTTTGATCCACATGCCCTTGCACTTGATGTCCATCTAACCGCGCATCCGATTTCATAGCGCGTTCTAAATTGACCGAATCTCCTACTTTCAAATCTCCAAGATTTGTTTTTTGCAACGTTTCGGCAATAGCTGTGACCGTGTGTGTATTGTTTTTTTTCGCAACAACGGTTAAACAAACGCCATTATGCGCAATACTTTGGTCAATTTTTAATTTTTCTGAAACCGACGATTCAATTGTAAAATGAATATTTGTCGCTTCTTGCTGGATTCTTTTGACAATCCCCAGCGATTCAATGATTCCTGTAAACATACAAAAGGATTTTAATGATGAATGGTGAATGATAAATGATGAATGGTTTTGATGCGTATCCAACCATTCATCATTCATCACTCATCATTCATCATTCATTATTATCTAATCAATTCAATGAAGCCTTTTAAAATTTCTGAAGACTGAACAACGCCTTGTAACCTTTGTTCATACACAACACAAGTATAAAAATACGTTCCACTCGCCAAATCATCCCCATTTGCGTTCTTGCCATTCCAACCTAAATGCGGGTCAGTCGTTTGGAAAACCTGTTGTCCCCACCTGTTAAACACTTGAAAATCAACCTTTTCGACAAACCGAAACACATTTTTCACAGGTTTGAAAACATCATTTTGACCATCCCCATTGGGCGTAAATGTATTGGGCAATTTATAATACGGGCAATTATCCACACAAACTAAATTACTTTTCAAACTTTCATTCCCCGTAGAATCCACCGCCGTCACCGCATAACAACCTGTAATCGTTCCATCCGCATTGTGATGTTCAAAAAGAGTATCCTTTTGGTTCGTAATCGTAGTCAATAATTTGAACGTACCGCCTTCTTTTTCAACATAATACACTTTAAAAGTTGCCAAATCTTGCGAACCGCGACAGGTATAAATCGGATTTGTCCAACGCAATCGGTTAATAATATTCGTCGCAATCCCTGTTGTATCACAATCATTTTTAACTTTTAAAACAGGCGCGCAAGGCGGAACCGTATCAATCGGCGTACCGCACAACCGTTCCGAAAGGTTGTAAAGAGGACTCTCAATAGACGCAATGCCATACGTACCAGATGATTTTACATAATAACAATATTCTATACCATTTACAAGGTTGCTATCTTGAAAACTCGTCACCAACGAAATCCCAATAGAATCATACAAATTCGTCGCAGGATTGCGCCGATAAATCACATAATGACTATTCGTCCAAGGCACATCCTTCTCCCAAGATAACTTATTCGTCCTATCGCTTGCAGCAATTTTCAAATACACCGACGAAGCAACTTCCGAATAACCTAACAAGGTATCTCCGCCCTGTGTGTAAAATCCAACTTTATAGGAATATGGATTTTGTAACGTATTTAGATTGTTATCCACAAAAGTCGTATCATTAAAACCTTTAAAAAACGGACTGCGCCAAGATGCACCCGCCACAGGAGTCAAATTCGTACGCGTAATGCCCGTCGCACGAAACAATTGAAACCGATACGGACCTGGATTGAGTATCGTATCCAAATCATTCGCAATTGGTTTTGTCCATTTGACCACAATTTTACCCGTCGTTGTACTCGTTTCGGACACACTTGTAGTCACGATAAGCGGCAAATCTCGATTCAATTGCGCACATGCTTCTTCCGAAGGAAGGCTCGCAACCAAATTATAGGGGTTATTGACCACCGTTCGTTTCGCAAAATGTGCCAAAATCCGATAACAATACGTGCGACCGCGCTGTACCGTGTTGTCTCGAAACGTGTAACGACCATTTTCAATCGGGAAAGTGGTGTCAATCAAGATACGCGTATAACCTTTCCCATCCAATCCGTTGACGCAAGTATCCAGCGCAAAAGGATTACTACCCTCCTTCCGCCAAATCGAAAACGCATAAAAATAACGATTTTGCGCATTTTCACAACTATAAGGTTTTTTCCAACTAATAATCGTATAATCTCGATGCGGTAAAGCCGTTACAGCTTCTGGCGGCGGTCCCATCACTTTGATTTGCACCAATTTCAAATCGACCAACCCAGAGGTATCAAAAAAATTATCCGTTGCTTTGAAAACCACCGAATAAGGCTGTTCTTCAATATGTTCACAAGTGGTATTCCAAGTAAACGTCGAAGTAATCGGCGGAGTCGTAAAAGTGGTCGTATTATTAAACGTCGCAGGACTTATGGGCAAAACCAAGGGACCCCCTAACACACTTAATTTCACTTTTTGCCCTACATCGGGGTCCGTAGCGCGCACATTAAACTTCAACTGTTGTCCAGCAATCACACAAAATTTATCTCGCGCTTCAATTTTAGGCGGCTGATTTCGACAATCTTCTACTAAAATCTGCATATCTCGAATCGTCGTATCAATCGCAATGCCCCGCCGATAGGAAATAATTTGAATCGCAATATTATATTCACCCGCGTGCTGCGGTTTTTCCCAACGCAAAGTACCTGTTCGCTCATCTAAAGTCATCACATTATTGGCACCAGGTGTGATTTGCCAAGGGAATTCATAACGCGGCACTTCCACATCCACCCTATCCAACGGCGTAATCAACCGATACGCCAAACTATCACCATCCGCATCAAACGCATTCGGGTTGTGAATAAACAATTTATCCACACACCCCCTGTCAATTGGCGGTTGCAACAATTGCGGCGTAGAATTGCCGCCTTGAAATTGCGCATTCAAAAACGAAATCGAGGTCTGAATGTAAAATGCAACCACATCCGATTGCGGAAAATTTACATTGAGTATCCCCCCATTTCGATTCACGTCCCTCATACTAATGCGATACGTCAAGCGTCCTGGATAAGTGTGGCTGGAAACATATAAATTTTTCTTTACATCATTGGGCAATACCTCTCCACTGCCGTTGGAACGCGCCACTCGCTCACAAGTGCCATCACCCCAACAAATTTCCAACGTATCCCGGTCCGCAGGGCGACTACTTGTTTTCGTATAAGTAATAATCGTTGCGCGAACCGATTGCGCACCCGTTTGTTCCACCCGAATTTCGCCTGCTCGATTGTGTGTAGCCCACAATTTATCACTAAAAAGCAATAAAAAACTGGGTATCAAGAGGTATTGAAAATATTTTTTCATATTAAAATGGATATTTTTGAAAATATTTTACAAATTGTAGGGCAAAGGAATAAACTCATCCCCATCCGTCCAAAAAGGTACGCCTGCAAACCAACCATATTGAGTTGCAACTTTTTGTTTAAAGGTACGAATCTGCGAAATTTCCTTTCCATTATCATCCCACAAGGATTGATTCATATATAAAACATTGTTTTCCAATCGATTAAACTCAAAAGAGATAACACTACAACCGCCTTTTTCATCTTTGGGCTCTTTGGGCAACGGACTTTGCACATTTAAACTGGCACCTTTTGGTAAGGATTGCAAATATTGTAAAAACGTTGTTTCATACTTTTTTTTATACTCCGCCGCCCTTTTCATCACAGCAGGATTTCGACTTTGAGTAGGTAAAGGTGCTTGCAAATGTTTTGCAGCGAGTTTAGGCGTTAGCCGCAACCATTCCGCTTCACATTCATCCAAATTATCATCAGGTTTCAAATAAAGCCCCACCACTCCCCAATATTCAGTCAATTCATAATACACTTTTCGTTGAAAATCAATAGGTCTTCCACCCGAATATTTTTGCAAGCAAGTTTGATGAATCGCCGCGTCCAACTCAATCCCATGATAATCCCTTAATCGAATTTGATATTTTTTGTTTTCCAAATACCCTAAATAAAACGCTAATGGGTCAGGAATATGCCGCGTGACCGTCAACGGAACGCTATAATAAGCTGCCGCCGAAAGGTCAGCCCTATCTTTTGTAGTACAAATTGTTTTATTGCCATCGTAATACTTACAAACAAAATGAACGCCTTCCGTGCGATAATGCACTGTTGGGTCAATCAACAAATCGCCGTGTGCCGCTTGTTGCAAAATAGAATTTTCATCGCCATCGAGGTTCAAAATCCAATGTTTTGGATGTTCGTGGATAGGCATCGGCGGATAATTTTTGGGGTCGTATTGTGGAATTGCCATATTAATATGGGTTTTAGTTTTAATTTAATTAGAAAATTGATGCAATTTAACTCAAAACTCAAAAACACAACGTTCTTTTTTTTGTTTCGCAATTATTTATCCATCATATCCTTGTATGAAATTATTTATATCCTTTTTTTCGATACTCATTTTACTATTATCGGGTTGCGCCTCGACGCGTAGCAAAAGACCTCAACTGCGTTTTGACCAAGAACCCGTCGCGCCTGCACCCGATTACGCTCGTGCAGATGCTTGGGCTGCGTTGCCCGACAAAAAAGATAATGCAGACCGTATCCCCGATGCAACGCGCTTAAAAGACGAGCAAGCAAACGCACAAGTGGATGTATTTTTCTTACATCCAACAACTTACACATATAACAAAGGCAATATTCATTGGAATGCGGATATTCAAAATCAAGCCTTGAATGATAAAACAGATAAAGGAACGATTTTAAATCAAGCCTCTGTCTTCAATGGCGCAGGCAAAATTTACGCGCCGCGTTATCGTCAAGCACATATTGAAGCATTTTGGACGACTGATACGGTTTCTGCCAATCAAGCGTTTGAGGTTGCCTATTCGGATATAAAAACGGCTTTTGAATATTTTTTAAAACATTATAACAAAAATCGTCCTATTATTATTGCGGCTCATAGTCAAGGAACGCGGCATGCAGGAAGGTTGTTGCGCGAATATTTTGATGGAAAACCGTTGCAAAATCGGTTAGTAGTGGCATATATTGTGGGTTTGCCCGTGACAAAACAGCATTTTCAAAACATTTTGCCTTGCGAAACGCCCGAACAAACAGGTTGTTTTTGTACATGGCGGACGTTTGAACGCGGTTTTTATCCTGCGATTCACAAACAAGGCAACGATATTGTGGTAACGAACCCGTTGACTTGGAAAACAGATACAACTTATGCGCCCACAACTTTGAATCAAGGGGCTATTTTCTTGAAATTCAATAAATTACAACCAAATATGGTTGACGCACAAGTGCATGATGGTCTTTTGTGGATTAAAAAGCCCTCTTTTACAGGCAGTTCGTTGATTAAAACGCATAATTTTCATGTAGGCGATTATAATATGTTTTATATGAATATTCGAGAAAATGCGAAGTATCGAGTCCAATTATTTTGGAAATAATTCCTTAGTACGTGACAAAAATACTTTTCATCACAGATTAAACAGATTCCACGAGATTTTCACGGATTTTTTTTGATTTTAAGCATTAAAAAACAAA
>JBDKKX010000243.1:0-8085 GCA_039795795.1 Bacteroidota bacterium
TGTACATCCATTCGTATCCCAATGTATCCCAAAGTACAACTTAAAAATCCTAATCATCCCATAAATCAATCCCATTTAATCCAAAAAAAATCCCATTTAATCCCAATTCCAACGTTTTTTAATCTAAAAATTTTGCATATAAAATCGCATCATTTAATTGCTGGTCTTTCACATAATACTTCCGCAGATAACCTTCCCGCGCAAAACCTGCTTTTTCCAAAACCCTGCCTGACGCAATATTTTTATGAAAAACGATTGCCTCAATTCGCTTTAAAGGCTCATTTTTCAATAAATAATTTGAAAAAATCCGAACGGTTTCCGTCATTAAACCTTGTCCCCAAAAAGGCGCGGCTAACCAATAACCAATTTCGTCTTTATGCGCAACGGGTCCGAATTTCATCAATCGACCAATACCGCCAATTAACTGTTCATTCGCGTCTCGAACCGCCCAATTGACCACAAAACCATACTTTTTGTCCAATTTTTGGCATAAATGAATGAAATTTAGCCCATCTTTTTCGCTGTACGGTTTAGGAATCGTCAGCGTATTTTTGTAAATATCAGGATGATTTAAGTATTCGACCAGTGCTGGAACATCCGTTTCGCGCAGTTCCGTGAGTCGAATTTTGGGATTTACTTTGAGTGTAGTTGTCATCAACGAGTCATTTTTTGTCCTAAAATTTATTTTTTTTCAAAATATTTCACCGATAGTTGAGCATTTGTTTATAGGTGTTTGCTAATTTTTGTTGGGACGCGCCGCGCAAATATAGGTTAAAAACCGTGAAATTTGCCCATTGTACCTGCCAGTAAGAATTGGTTTCATATTGACGAGCAGACACGAGGACGTTTTTGGGAATAATTTTAAACAAATATTTATTTTTAAAAGCACGTCGTATAAAATCCAATGCTTCCATCATCATAACATCTTCTCGATACCCTTGCATCGTTTCAAAAACGGAACGTGTCACAAACAGCGTTTGCTTGCCTCCGCGACACCATAAAGCGCGAAATCGAGTACAAAAAGCATTGATTTTCAATAACATCTTAGGCGAATCGAACTGAAAACGATAACAACCCATGACATATTTTTCCGCTTCAACCGCCGTTTGAATGTCGGTCAAATAGGTTTCAGGTGGTAACGTGTCTGCGTGAACGAAGTATAAAACATCGCCTTTCGCAAATTGAACCCCATGATTCATTTGTGCAGCACGTCCGCATTTGGGGGAGCGCGTAAAAATGCAGCCCGACGCACGCGCACAACCTTCTGTATCATCCGTGCTGCCACCATCAGAAACGATGATTTCGGACAGCAAAGGCGTAGCATGTCGCATCAAATACCGTATCAAACGACCAATATTTGACGCTTCATTTAAAGTCGGGATGATGACACTAATTTTCATTGTGGCAATTGTATAAACGATTTTTTTGATTTGTAATTTTCAAACACAGTAATAAAGAAACTTGTGGCTAAGATATTTCTTTTTTTTGAAATAAAAAAAAAAATTGAAAAAAAAGGTTTGATTTCAAGCAATAGCATAGCTTTTTTCCGCAGATTTAAAAAAGGTGTAGAGCGAATTGGAACACAGAGGACGCGGATTTTACGGATTTACACGGATTTTTTTGTATTTTAGGCTTAAAATCCAACTTCAATTCCCCAAAAATCCGTGTAAATCTGTAAAATCTGCGTCCTCTGTGTTCCAATTCCTCTACACCTTTTTTGTCACGTACTAAGGCAGATTTCACAAATGAATACGCAGATTTCGAGGATTAGGTTAAAAATTTCCGAAACCTGCGTATTCATTTGTGAAATCTGCGGGAAAATTTATCATCATTTACTTAAAAATAATTTCTTTGAAATCGGTTGCTACAATGATTTCATAAGTATTGGCTCCAATTCCCGTGAAAATGATTGGTTTATTATCATTCAAACAAATATTGGGTTTGAATTCTAAGCCATGCACAATCAGTCGAATACTGTGATAAGTCAATTTGAACGCGCCTTCCAGTTGCCTCGTAATTTTGAAAATATTATTTTTTGTTCCATTCGTTTTGAAACGAGTCAAGGCGTAATTGTCTTTCAAATGCGAATAGCCTTCTCCTACATCTTCATATAATTCGCTCAATTCAACCTTTTTTGTAAAAAAAACGTGAAGGTCTAAAACTTCAATTGGACGTTCTCCCGTATATTGCATCACAGGATACATGGGAACACAAGCCCCTTCGTGTGCAAAAATAGGGATTTTAGAAAGCGGCGTTTCTATTGTAACCTTTTGATTACCAAGATATTGTGTGCCATCTTCCAAATCATACCAAATGCCTTTTGGAAAATAAACAGGCAATGTTTTCAAATTTTCTTCCGTTACGGGCGCGACAAGTAAATGTTTTCCAGAAACAAATTGTTGTTCTTGTTTGAAGTTTTCAGCATCTGTCGAATCGTAAAAACCTTGTGAAAGCATCATGGGTTGTCCTTCGGTTGCCAATTTATAAAAGGCTGTATATAAATAAGGCAACAATTTGTATCTTAATTCAATGGCTTGGCGGGACAAAATTGTGTTTTTATCGCCGAACGACCAAGGTTCTTGGTCTAAACGATTGCGCGCTTCTGCCTCCGTGACGATGGAAGAAGCGGATAAAGAATCACCAACTTCGTTATTGCCCATCGAATGAATGCGATAAAAGGGGTGAAAAATGCCTAATTGCAACCATCGAACCAATAATTCTCCCGTAGGAGCGTCCTTAAAACCGCCAATATCCGTTCCAGAAAACGAAAACCCTGACAAACTTAATCGCTGAATTTGTCGATTTCCCATTTGCAAATGTTCCCAAGTAGCTACATTATCGCCCGTCCAAACAGCACCATATTTTTGCCCACCCGCGTAGGAGGCGCGACTGACCAAAAAAGGACGTTTATTGGGTTGCAATTTTTTGAAACCTTCGACGCTGGATTGCGACATCATCGTACCATATATATTATGTCCTTTGGCATGGTTGAAAACGCCTTCTTTATCGCTATGGTGCAGAACATCATTTGGAATCGTTTTGATATTCAGTTTAAAATTGGCTGGTTCATTCATGTCATTCCAGAAACCCGCAATGCCATTTTCAACATATAATTTTTCGTACAAATCACCCCACCATTCGCGCACCCGTTCATTTAAAAAATCAGGATAAACCGTCTCACTGGGCCACACCCGACCAATTAATAATTCGCCATTCGCTCGTTTTAAAAAATAATCATTGTCCACTCCTTCCGCATACACTTCATAATCTTCATCTTGCTTAATGCCAGGGTCAATCATTACAACTGTTTGAAAACCAATTTTTTGTAAATCATTTATCAGGCGCGTCGGGTCAGGAAAATGCTTATAATTCCAAGTAAAACAGCGATATTCATCCATATAATCAATGTCCAAATAGAGGGCATCACAAGGAATTTTCAATTTTCGGAAGGTCTGAGCAACATCTTTCAATCGTTTTTCTGGAAAATAGCTCCAACGACATTGGTGAAAACCGAGTGCCCAGATTGGAGGCAATTCGGGTTTGCCCGTCAATTGATGATATTGGCGCGCCACTTCCGTCAATGCTGCGCCATAAATAAAATAATAATTGATTTCTCCCCCTTCGGATGCAAAAGAATAAGTATTATTTTCCTCTGTATCGAAATTAAATTTGGTTTTAAATGGACTATCTAAGAAAATGCCATAACCTGTATTTTGATGAAAACCGTAAAAAAATGGAATGGCTCGATACAACGGGTCCGTATCTGGTTCAAATGCGAAGGCATCGGTGCACCAATTTTCAAACGCTTTGCCGCGCAAATCCAAAGAACAACTTTTATCGCCCAGCCCAAAAAAACGTTCCTTGGGCTGACATTTTTTAGTAATGCGCACGTCGGTTGTACCCTTCATCATCGTTGCTTTGGCGTAATAACCATCGGCATCTTCACAAATAATTTTATCATTTATATCTAAAATTTTAATTTTTAAATCTTTTTTAGATACAACTATTTTTAAATAAACCGTCTTTAATTGCCAAAAATCAAGGGTTTCGGCAACGATAGGCTGTATTTCCCCTTTTTTGAAAGCAGAATCCAGTCCATAAGACACATCTTTTTGAAAATGTCGTGTGTAAGTATAACGAAATCGAATAATGCGTTCTGTCAAGACTTCAACCCGCAATACAACGGAATTATTACAATAAAATGTCCATTGATTTTTTTTAGGAACGATTTTGAGGACTTCGTTTGGGATAAATTCCTCAAAAACGTCGTCAAAACGGTCATGTCCAACGGCATCTTTAATATTGATTTCCGCAGGTGGCGTAATTTTTTCAGGAATTATAAGGGTTTCCTCCGTAGCTACATCGAATGTAACGAGTCGATTTTCAATGGTTTCTTTTTCCATTTAATATTTTTAAAGCGATAAAAAAAAATTTTGCTGCAAAGGTACTCTTTTTGGAGATTCCCGTTAGAATTAGGATTAAATGGGATTTTTTTGGATTAAATGGGATTGATTTTTTAGGATTTTTTAGGATTTTTAGAATAATCCTAAAAATCCTAAAAAATCAATCCTATTTAATCCAAAAAAAATCCCATTTAATCCTAATTCCAAGGCAATGTCAAAAATTCAAAACCTGCCCTTTCGGGCAACAAACCGACTGTATCATCGTTTTCCGCCAAAATATAATATTGCATACCCGCTTTTGACAAAAAGACTGTTCCATAAACATTATCCCCTGCCGCGCCATCATCATGTTTGCCATCATCGAACATCGGCAAATAACGATAAGCCGAATTACCATCATTTCGGACGCAAAAAAACACTCGATTTGCGCCTTTTACCGTGATTTTAATACTTTTTTTATCTTCCACAATCCCCGTAACAGGATTTTGAATCGTCGGTGCATCCTTTTTGAACGCTGGATGGTTTCTAAAAAAGTCAATTCTTTTTTGCATCAATTCCTTAATCCCAACAATTTGAACTGTTCCAATCGAAACCGTTTGATTTAAATTTTGTTGAAAGGACTCATAACTATACAATTTATTTTTATCGGACTTAACAGCATAATCAATCGTTTGCATCATCGCATTCGCACGACGCAAATATTCATCATTATAAAACCAGTCTTTCAAAATGGTTTTGCAATGATGAATATAAATTTTTCGATACGTTTCTTTTTGCATCAATTGTGAAAATAAGGGACGTTTTGGACTGTCAAGATGCAAAAAAGGACTCATCGTTTGCATACTTTCCAAATTTAACGGTGCAGGATTCTGTCCATCCAACGTAAAACCGCCAAAAGACAAATTCAAATCCCAAATCACAGGCGTAAAACGACCGTCCGCGCCTCGATACATGTAAAAATTATGAGATAAACGACCTAAATACGAATCCAAATTGACCAATACATTATTAAAAGCCATCATCCAAATCGTCTGGTCAATATTCAAATATTTTTCAATTTTCTCAGGTTCTTGGTTCAAAATTTTAATAAAATCAATCCATTCTTTCCACGAACCTTCATGCCCAATTTCATAAAAACTTTTGTAACAAGCCGAATCTTCTCCCAAATACATCAAGGAAGATTTATCGCCTTTTTGACAATTCGGTACGTCTTTCGCGCTCCATTCGGGGTCACATTTGACCCACCAACCTTTATCTGTATTAAAATGATTTTTAATAAAATTGCCATCTAAGGATTCCGTATTGCTATAAATGCCTAATAATTGATTGTTAATCGTTATTTTTGCAAAATTAGCTTCTGGAGCAGGCATATATTTTCGGATAATTTCATAACTCAACGCTTCTCGGATGAAACTCGGGTCTCTAAAAACATTACTCAATTTGATGGTATGATACTTATCGGAAATCAATGCTTTTTTATCCGTTTCACTTACTTTAATATTCAAAGGCAATTTGGATGAATTGGAATGCCGCACATTAAAATAAGAACTATTTCCTTTGTAACGCACGCCCACTTTTGGAAAGGCTTGACCTTCTATCGTCAAGTCGCCTATCAAACGCGTTTCGCCATTGCTCTTTTTGACAGAATCCATAAATGCGTCCCAATCTTTTTGTTCAAACGAAAGACGAATCTCTTTCACCGTTTTTATATCATAAAAAGATTGTGCATTTAAATATAAAGCATTGAAAATCAAACATATAAAACAAAAATTGCGCATAAATTTCATTTTAAAAAAATTATTTATTGAGTTCTTTTAGATTCGCTTTGAGCGTTTGAAACATATAATTGGCGGGTTCATACGAGATGCCCATCCCATTTTCCGCAACAATATAATATTCAATTTCTTCAAATTTGCCATTGGGGTCAATGACCGCACCGAAAATTTTATCCCCTTGTTCCCCGTCGTGACTTTTGCCATCATCTTGCATACCTACCATTTTGAACCCTTCGGATGAATTCGTTCGATAATATAAACGGACTGCTTTTGGGAATTTATCTACTTTTGCTTTAATGTAAAACGCGGTTATGGCTTTAATACTATATTTTTCTCGGTTCGTGATGCGAATGTCGGAAATAGCGGGCGAAATAAAATTAAGTTCAGGCAGTTTTTTTAAAAATTTTATTCGTTTTGACATCAATTCGACAATGCCCGGAATTTTACTTCTTTCCCCCACCGTCGTCGTTAAACTCCTTTGAAACTCACTTAATGGATATGTTTTGTTGGGATCATTTGAAAAAGGGTTCTGAATCATTTCTTGTAAGGCTTGTGCACGCCGTTCATACCAATCATTTTCAAAACAATCTGCTAAAATTTGTTTCAAATGGGCGTAATAAATTTTCTTATAAATCGGTATATTTAATAATTTTGAAATCAAGGGTTTTGCCAAATTGTCGGTATGCAATCCCGTCGGTAATTCGCTCAATCCTTGCAAATCTAAATCGCCTTTGCCCTGCCCGACATTTTTAAAAGATCCAAAAGCGAAATTCATTTCTCCTCCCAACATCGAAAAACGACCCGTTTTATCCTTATACAAATAGTAATTTGAACTATATGAACCCGAATAACTATTCAAACTTGCGGTTACATTATTAAACGCCAAAAGCCATAAAACGCGGTCAACATTCAACACACGTTCAATTTCCCCTGTTTTTTCGTTCAAAACCTTCGTTAATTCCATCAAATCATCCCAACCCGCCTTGCTTAACAATTCAAAATAAGGGGTATAACAATTGGGATGCTCCGAATAGCGCAACGACCCAAACAATTTAACATCGCAACCCATGCCGCTAAGAATGCGGTTATCCTCTTCTCGAATATCTTGCGGGCTTCTAAAAAATGCCCCTTCTGAATCTCCAAAATGAGTTTGTAAAAAAACTTCATTCACAGATTCGAGGTGCACAAACAACCCCGTATTCGTCCCATTGACAGACAAATTAGTATATCCTGCACACGGCGCGGGCATATACTTGCGCAAGATTTCCGAAGCTAAAACTGCTCGAACCATACTCGGGTCGCGCAACGTATTGGACAAATAAAATTGCGTGTATCCTTGATGATTTTGCTTTTTATCAATATGATTCAGCTTGATTTTGAACGCATTCCGTTTTGAACCCAAGGCTTGTGCCGCATTTCCTCGATAATTAACGCCCACATTTTGGTATTCATTCCCATCGATTTTAACCGTTGCAAGCAACATTGCATCCCCGTAGAGCCGCATGGAATCAAGACGTTCTGCCCAATTCGATTGCGAAAAACGCATTTCAATGACATGAACGAAAGTATTATCATATAATTTTTTAGCAACTGTTTGAGCGAGGAGCAAAAAAGGCAGTTGACTGAGCCAAGTAACGAAAAGGATGGGTTTTATGTATCTCATATCTTGAAATTTCGTTGTATGATATTGTAAGAATTCTTATTTTAACGCAATATTAACGTTTAAATGCAAAATGGGCGTAAGTTTTTATGTTAATTTTCAAAGAACAATGTTTGTATAAATACATTTGTATTTGAAAATTTATAAACGATTGTTAATCAATGATTTGTGTGAATTATTGTTTTATACTCGTGCTCAATGGTGTGGCACAGTGGAATTTGGATTAAATAGGATTTTTTTGGATTAA
>JBDKKX010000244.1:0-8077 GCA_039795795.1 Bacteroidota bacterium
ATAATGATGAATGATGAATGATAAATGATAAATGATGAATGATGAATGATGAATGATGAATGATAAATGATGAATTTGCAAATTCATCATTCATCATTCATCATTCATCATTCATCATTCATCATTCATCATTGTTTTAAACATACAAATAATTAACTGATACTGTGTTAATTGTTTGTATTTTTTTTTGTTAAAATTGTAATCCCATAGCATAGAAAGGTTTAACTTTGCACGCTAAAATTTAAAAAAATTTTCTGGAATAATTCCCCTTATAACTATCACGCTATTGAAAATATGATGAAGAAAGTTTTATTTTATGTCCTCTTAATACTTAGTACAACTCAACTGTACGGACAGGTTAACAAAAAGGTCGATCCGACCATTATTCGAGATGAAATTGCAAAACGGGGCTTCACTGAAATAGAAGTTACGGACAAATTGAGAACGAAGGGGATTGATTTAGACATTGACAATGTCAATATGGACAAATTGCAATCCGTGCGCAAGCAAGTCGAATCCGCCATGTTAGAATTAGAAGCGGAGAAAAACATCAATAGTGACAAAAATACTGGCGCGCAAAAAACGCCCATGACGGAAAAGGACAAAGCCGCCGCCGAAAAAATAGGAGAGGAAAAAGACAAGAAAGTGGTGCGTAAAGAGGCAAAAGAAGTGGCGGGTAAAAGTGCTGCTGAAATTGCTCGAGAAGTGAAAGCGGGTGCTTCATTGGAGGAAGCGATTGGTGAAAAATTGGCGCAAGCGGGACGAGATACGGTTTTACCTGCAACGACTATTTGGGGACAACACGCTTTTCGCCAAAAACAAATCCCTGTTTTTGTTGCGGATAAGACTTATCAAACGCCTGATTCTTATATGTTGGGAGTGGATGATAAAGTGGTCATTAGTATTGCTTCGCCGCGTGTTTTTTACAATCAAAGTTTTGTCATCAACAAGCAAGGAGCGATTACGCCCGACAAAATGCCTCGAATTAATTTGAAAGGGGTTGCTTTTGGCAAATTGAAACAAATTATTGCATCTGCTTATAGACCGTATTACAGTTTTTCACCCGAACATTTAGAGGTAGTTGTTTCAGGTACGCGAACCGTTTCCGTGAATGTTGTCGGCGAAGTATTAAATCCGGGCACTTTTACAATGTCTGCGTTGAATACAGGTTTTAACGCGCTTGTTTTTGCGCAAGGACCAACGAATATTGGTAGTGTGCGGAATATTCAATTGATTCGAGCGGGCGGGCAACGGAAAAATATAGATATTTATGAATATCTAACCAATCCATCCGTTTCTAAAGATTTTTTCTTAAATGACAATGATTACGTGAGCGTTCCAGTAGCGGAAAAATTGATTACGATTAAAGGAGCGATTGTTCGACCGCTAAAATACGAGTTGTTAAAAAGTGAAAATTTAAATAAATTAATTTTCTATGCAGGTGGAACAGTTGATAGTGCCTATTTGACGACCTTGCAAGTCAAGCGATTTGTGAATGACAAAGAGAAAATTATTGATATTCCATACAGCGAGTTGAAAGCAAGCGGACGCGATTTCGATTTGATAAATGGAGATGTTGTCACTATCAAAGCGATTCCAAAAGCCTTTGAAAATTTTGCAACCGTGACAGGTGCTGTCGATTTACAAGGACAGTTTGAAATTTCATCGGGCATGAGAATCAGCGAATTGTTGAAAAAATCCATTCTGAAAAAAGATGCTCGTTTGGATGCAGCGTATTTGCGGCGCGTGAATAAAGATTTGACTTTCAAAACAGAATTGCTCAATATTCAAGATATTTTAGCAAAACCATACGGGGATAAGGACATCTTTTTGCAAGATAAAGACCAAGTTTATATTTTCTCGTTGGATAGATATACGCGCAAAGATAGTGTATCGGTTTCGGGTGCGGTTCGGTCTATTGGCGGTATCAAATATCCTTATGATCCAGGTAAATCCTTGAAAGTCAGCGATTTAGTCATCATGGCAGGCGGTTTAAGACCCGATGCAACGCCTTTTGCTTACATCGTTCGCCCTGATTCGTCGAATAGTAAAATTGTATCATATCTTCGTATCAACGATATAAAAGTTGCTTTAGAAACACCATCGGCGGCTGAAAATTTAACGTTGATGCCAAACGATGAATTGCGTATTTTTTCTAAACTGAGTTATACTGATACAGCACATATTAAGGTTTCGGGCGCGGTTCGGCAGCCAGGTGAGTATAAATATGATGAAACTTTGACTTTAAAAGACATTTTAACGATGTCAGGCGGGGTTAGAATGGAAGCGGATTTGGGCAAAGTAGAAGTTTTTAGGATAGATTTGGAAAAGAATTTGAGAACGACGGCAACCACCGTGACGATTGATAAAAATTTAAATGTCAACTCAGGCGATGCGAATTTTCCACTGAAACCGTATGACCAAGTGGTGGTGCGGACGGTGCCCAAATTTCATTTGCAACGATATGTAACGCTCAATGGAGAGGTCAATTATCCAGGGGATTACGCGTTGGTGAAAGAAAATGAAACGCTCGGTGAACTCATCACGCGGGCAGGCAACTATACGGCGGAGGCATTTCCAGAGGGCGCGACGCTTTTTAGAAGTGAAGACAACCTGGGTTATATCATTTTAGCCCCTAAAAAAACGGCAAGAGACAAATTTGCCTCTTTTGATTTGCCGATTCGGGAAGGCGATTTGATTGAAATTCCTAAATCGAAAGATTATGTAACGATTATTGGGGCAACGAAGGCTTACGAACAATATGAAGAGAAAATTGCAGCGTCAGGCAAAATCAATGTAGCTTTTGTGGGGAGCAAATCGGCATATTATTATGTGGAAAGATATGCCGCAGGCGTTCACAAAGACGGGCGCAAGCGATTGATTACGGTACGGTATCCGAATGGGCAGTTGCGCAAAACTAAAAATTATGGTTTGTTTAAAGTGTATCCAGAGGTGCAGAAAGGAAGTGTGATCAATGTGGGGTATGCAGAAACGAAAGCAAAGGATAAAGCAGCGAAGGAACCCGTGGATTGGAATAAAACCATAGCGGATATCCTGTCTAAAACAACGGCGATTCTTTCGATGGTATTGCTTTACAAAAGTGTTACGAAATAGGAATTAACACTGAATTAACACTATTTAACATATATTTTATATTCAATTTTGAAAAAGCCAGTACATTTACACTATGTATTGGCTTTTGTATTTCAAGGGATTACGCTTTTTAAGTACGAAATTTATTTTCGATTTACTTATAAAAGTTAAATTTATATTTTGTTTTTTTTGAAAAAGTCAGTATTTCTAAAAAAAGACTTTTATATTTGCGGGAATTTTTTTTAGAAAAAAGGTGTCTTTTTATATAAAAAATACGTCTAAAAAATATATAAGTAGAAGGAGAACAGAGAATTTTTGAAATCTAAATTGTTTCACAAGCACAAATTTTTTTTAAAGCTATGGTCATTTTATTTACAGCAGCACTCGCATTCGCATCTGGCGCGTTCATCATCAGCTCGATGGAACCCGCTACAAAAAGCAGACGTTACTATTGATGAAAACTTTGAAAAAAGGAAAAAAACATTCAAAAGAACATCAAAGAAGAGTTGCCCTCAGCCCGACCTGGTGTAGGAATACACACTGTGTCGGGCAATTTTTTATCGAAAACTGAACTTTTTAGAGCTTTGCTTGTTTCTTCCTTGTTTAAATTACAGGAAAATGATGAAAAAACAAGCAGAAGCAGTCATTCCGACTCCTTTTGGCAATTTTAACCTCATCGCTTTTGCGAATCGAGCGGATGAGAAAATGCCCCATTTAGCATGGGTGGCGCAATGCCCGACGGGGAATCCTTTGAAAACGCCTTTGGTGCGCATGCACTCGGAATGTTTGACGGGAGATATTTTTGGCTCGAAACGGTGTGATTGTGGGGAACAATTGGACGCGGCTTTGCAAATGATTGGTCAAGAAGGCGGTGTTTTGTTGTATTTGCGACAGGAAGGGCGCGGCATCGGGCTGATTAATAAGTTGAAGGCTTATCAATTGCAAGATACGGGGTTGGATACGGCAGCAGCGAATGTACATCTTGGCTTTCCAGAAGATGGGCGGAATTATTTGATGGCTATCGAAATGTTGAAACAATTAAACATGCCTAAAATTCGATTA
This sequence comes from Bacteroidota bacterium, assembly GCA_039795795.1. GTDB lineage: Bacteria > Bacteroidota > Bacteroidia > Chitinophagales > Saprospiraceae > JAAFJT01. The sequence continues at coordinate 4,156 of JBDKKX010000244.1, forward strand.
TTAACGAATAATCCATTGAAAGTCAATGCTTTGAAAAATCATGGGATTGAAATTGAAGCGCGTATTCCGATTGTCATTAAGCCGCAAATGGAAAATGAATTTTATTTGCAAACGAAGAAAATGCGCATGGGGCATTTAATTTAATCATAAAATTGCATCAAATTTCAAAATAAAGGCAATTTTTGGACGCAAAATTGCGTCAATTGTGAACACAGCTGTACATAGGAAACGGAGTCTCTTAAAAATCAAGCCGCTATGTTTTCTGTGTCTCTGTGTGTTTGCATTCATCTTTTTCTTATTCTTAAAAATTATTTTTTTCTTACTTATGAAGAAACAAGCATTCTTGAAAACAATTTTCGCATTAGCTTTGCCATTGGGTATCATTGCGTTTAGTGCTTCTTGTAAAACCGTTACAAAAGGAACTTGTCAGGAGTCGAAGCGGACTAAATTCTGTCCGCAAGAGAACAAGCCTGTTTGTGGTTGCAACAATAAAACGTATAGCAACGCTTGTGAATCAGAGGCTTACGGTATCAAAAAATATACGGAGGGCGCGTGTAGAAATTAAAATAATGATGAATGATGAATGATGAATGATGAATGATGAATGATATAATTCATCATTCATCATTCATCATTTATCATTCATCATTCATCATTCATCATTCCTTCATTCTGGGAATAATTTCGGTTTGTTCTCCAAAATAACCTACAAATTGTTGCATAACGGCTGCTAACTCTTTGTTTTGTGTGGCGCGATAATAGGTATCCGCTAAACCTTTCAGCGTTTGGAAGAAGAATCTGTCCATTTCGCTGACCTGCATATCCTTTGTCCAGAGGTCAATTTTCAACGTATCTTTGGTATCCTTATCGAACAAGGCTAATAACATGGCTTTACACTCATGGGGGCGGGTGCCCTGTGGGTCATCGGACGAACTCCAAGTCATTTGAACGGGCATTTTAGCTTCATCTTGCCCTACTTTAATTTTAATTTCGGATGTTTTCTTAATTTTTTTATCCATTTTAGGACGATTTCTTTTGAATTTAAAATTTAAAAAAATATATACAATATTTTAATAGTCTTTCATTCTTATTGCGTAATTTACACGCGATTTGCACCTTTATTTCTAAAATAAAATGTTGAAAATGCAAAAGATTGATTGGCTCTTAAACAAATATGGCGAAAGCCATCAAAATGCAACCAATAAATTGATTCATTGGGTGTGCGTACCCACGATTGTTTTCAGTTTGTTTGGGTTGCTATATGCGATTCCATTTCCGTTTGCAGAACGCAGTTTGCTGATAAATTGGGCAACTTTTCTGTATGTAATCACTTTGTTATACTATTTTCGGATGTCTATGACGATGTTTTTGGGCATGGCAGCCGTTTGTGGTGCGATGGTTGTGGGCGTGAATGCCATTTATCACAACGTCGGTGATGCAGTTACGTTGGCAAAAATATCGTTTGGCATTTTTGCGATGGCTTGGGTTGGACAATTTATTGGACATAAAATTGAAGGCAAAAAACCTTCGTTTTTGGAAGATATTCAATTTTTATTGGTTGGACCCGCATGGTTACTGCATTTTATTTATAAAAAAGCTGGCATTCGTTACTAAAACCGAAGCTACACCTGTCAGGTTTCTCAAACCTGACAGGTGTAGCTTCGGTTTTTACACCTGTCAGGTTTTTTAAACCTGACAGGTGTAAAAACCGAAGCACAAAGATACAAATTCTCACCTACTTTCTCTTTTTTGAAAAAAAACGATTTTTATTTGTAACATTTTGAAAAATTCATTCGTCGCTTTGATACAATGAATTGGGAAAAAGTCATACAAAATGTTCAAGATAAACTCTATCGGTTTTCGCTCCGAATCACGGGCAACTCGGTAGAAGCGGAGGATATTGTCCAAGAAATTCGCATTCGTTTGTGGAATAAAGAATTGGAAATCAATGATTTAAAGAATCCTGAAGCTTGGTGTATGACGTTGGCAAAAAATTTATCGTTGGATAAATTGCGTTCTAAACATCGGCGTACGGAAGATGCAGATGGGCTTCGACAAGTCGTCGCACCTGCTGAAAACCCGTATCAACAAACGGAAAAAGGGGATATGATGCAACAAATTCGACTCATTTTGAAAAATCTGCCCGAAAAACAGCGAATGGTCATGCACTTACGCGACATTGAGGGTTTGACTTACGAGGAAATTGCGGAACAATTGGAAATGCCCATGTCGCAAGTCAAAATTAACTTATTTCGAGCCCGTCAAACGGTGCGGGAAAAGTTAATGGAAATCGATAATTATTTGAAATAATCATTTATAAAATATTAATAATCAATGGATTCAGAAGCAATAAAAATTTTAATTGAAAAATATTTTGAAGGAGAAACGTCGTTGGAAGAAGAAGCTCAATTGTCTGTTTATTTCAATAGCGATAGGGTAGGGGAGGACTTAAAAAAGTATCAACCGTTATTTGTATGCTTCAAAATGGAGAAACAAATTGTATTGCCTACGAAAGTTCAAAAAGGTAAATTATTGGCGTTTGATTTTCGTAAAATATTGAAAATCAGTCGAGTAGCGGCGATTTTGCTTTTAGCGGTAGGCAGTTTTTGGTGGTTTCATAAGCAGAAAGCGGTTTCAATGAACGATTCATTAGTTGCTGTTGTGGATCAAAATGAGCTGAACGATACCGAAGAATCGCCTGAAATGGCTTATCAAAAAGCAAAAGCAGCTTTGTTGTTAGTGAGTTCTAAAATGAAACGAGGGACGGATAAAGGAGTAGAAGGGATTCATACGGTTAAAACGAGTTTAGATAAAATTAAATAACAATGTATATTAAACTATTAATGAATTAATTATGAAAAAGCATATTTTTAAATTACTCTTTTGCTGCTTGATGTTGCCGATGTTATTGAATGCGCAGAATGGCATCCAAAAATTTTTTGAAGATTATACGGGCGATGAAAAATTTACGGAAGTGATTATTACGCCGAAAATGTTTCAAATGATTGCGCGGGTGGATTTGAAAGACCCTGATGCGCAGGAAATTAAAAATATTTTAGCGGATTTGAAAAGCCTGCATATTCTCACAACTGCAACCAATGCGTCATTTTATTACAAAGAAGCCTTAACTCGTTTTAAATCAACGGATTATGAAGTGCTTATGACGGTTCGGGATAAAGATGAAAATGTTCGTTTTTTGACCAAAGAAGATGCAAATGGAGTGATTAAAGAGTTATTATTGTTGGAGGTCGGCAAAAAAGAGTTTGTTTTAATCAGTTTTGTGGGCAATATTGATTTGGCTAAAATCTCTCGCTTGGCAAATAAATTAGATGTGAAAGGCTTAGAACATTTAAAAGATTTGAATAAAAAATAATTTCCTTATTTAAACGATTATCACGATGAAAGCAATTTTAATCATTCTTAACGTATTCATTTTCAATACTTTAATCTTTGCTCAGAAAAAAAGTGTGGAACATTTTATTGATGCACATCGCGCTTCGGGCATGTCTGAAAAAATGAATTTGACTTTATCGGGCTGGTTAGTGCGCACTGGCTATCATCTGGTTGAAAAAACAGATGATTTGGAGGGGCTGAATTTAGAGCCGATTGTGGAAGGCATTCGCAAATTGCGGATTCACGTTTTAGAACCCGAGGCAGGGACGGATAAAAACGATGCAGTTGCTCAAAAATCGCGTTTTAAAGCCGTGCAAACTTTGTTAAGTGATTTGCGGACGGATCATTTTGAAGATTTGGCTGCGGTCAAAGATGCAAAATCTCGGGTGAATGTATTGGCGCGGGAGAAAGAAGGTTTGATTGAAGACATTATGATATTGGTGCATGAAGCCCAACAAGATACGGTTTTGTTACAAATTTCTGGCAAATTTAGATTGGAAGATATTGCCAAAATCCTTGAAAATCAAGC
>JBDKKX010000245.1:0-8063 GCA_039795795.1 Bacteroidota bacterium
CCGCAATTGTACAATGATGGAACCTTCTACCCGTTTGAAATTAGGATAATGAATATTATCTTGCATTTGAGGATATTCTTTTTTATTTTGTAACCACTTACTTGCATTTTTGGGGGCAATTTAGTGGTTTTTTACTACAAATAAAATTTTTGAAAAAAAATTTGGATTTCGGTTTCCTACGGAATGACAAGTTTTTTTTTGTCATTCCGTAGGAAACCGAAATCCAAAAAATTCTTTTTCTTTTTAACTTCGCCCGTTATTGTTGACGCGGGTTTCAATAATAAGCAAATTTTTTTTATCTTTGATAATCCATCTTTTATTAAATCCATGCTACAACAATCTAAATTCTTTACAAACGAAACCGATAATACGCTCCTTCAAAAAATAGAAGGCATTTTCAACTATAAAAAGGTTCATTTTTTCGACGCATTAGTGGGTTATTTTCGCGCATCGGGCTATTTTCGGATTCGCCCGTGGATTGAAAAAGCAACTGAAATTCGTATTTTGGTCGGCATCAATGTGGATAATTTAATATATGAAGCGAATCGAAAAGGATTATTATTCCATCCCGATGCAGAACGCTCTCAAGAAGATTTTTTCCGAGATATTAAAAAAAATATTCAAGAGGCAAAATATGATAAACAAGTCGAGCAAGGCATGTTAGGCTTCATTCAAGACATTGCCGAACGAAAAGTACAAATTCGGGTACATCCTAAACAAAATATTCATGCGAAAATCTATATTTTTCGGGAATCAGTGGCGCATCCGCATGGTTATGGGTCTGTCATCACGGGGTCGAGTAATTGGACAGAGGCGGGTTTATCTAAAAATTTTGAATTTAATGTGGAGTTGCGCGACAATTCCGATATTGAATTTGCAACAGCGACTTTTGAAAAACTTTGGAAAGAAAGTGTCGAAATTGGACAGGAATACATAGATAAAATCAAAAAAGAGACTTTTTTGAATGATTCTTTTACGCCATTCGAGGTTTATATGAAATTTTTGATGGAATATTTTGGTAAAAGTATTGATTTCGACCCTACTTCTCTTTCAGATTTACCCAAAGGTTTCAAAAGATTGAATTATCAAGCGGACGCGGTGAATGATGGTTTCAACAAAATGCTTAAACATAATGGTTTTTTCCTTGCGGATGTGGTCGGATTAGGCAAAACAGTTGTAGGCACTTTAATTGCGAAAAAATGGTATTATTCTAATGGCTTTCCGACGCACCGTTCGTGGACGTTGATTGTCGCGCCGCCCGCTTTGGAGGAAAATTGGCGCGAAACCGTAGAACAATTTGGTTTAGAAAATTACGATATTGTGACGAATGGCAGTTTGCACAAGGTCAAAACGCCTCAAAAATATGATTTAATCCTCGTGGATGAAGCGCATAAATTCCGCACAGACACAGCAGGTATGTATCATTTGTTGCAAAAGATTTGTAAAACGCCTTCTCGGCGGCGTTTGCCCGATGACACTTACGCACCTAAAAAAGTCATTTTGATTTCTGCAACGCCTTTGAATAACCGTCCTGAAGATATTGCAAATTTAGTTTATTTGTTTCAAGATGCTAAAAATTCGACGCTGGAAACCAGCAATTTACAGCATTTTTTTAGGCAACAAATTGATGCTTACAAAAAAATTAAAGCCGAAAAAGAGAAGGATTTAAAAGCGATTCGGGAACAAGTTACCCTTATTTATGAACGCATTCGGATTAAAGTGATTGAACCGTTGACCGTTCGGCGCACTCGGACGGATTTAAATGAACATGCTTTTTATAAACAAGATTTGTTAGCACAAGGCATTATTTTTCCAATGGTTCAAAAACCAAAGAAAATTTTTTATATTCTAAATCAACAATTAGATATTTTGTACGATAAGACGATTCGATTATTGAGCCATCCGATGGAAGGTACTTCTTATTTTCGGTATCAAGCCATCAAATATTTGAAACCGCCCAAAAAAGACAAATATAAATCCGCAGATTTGATTTCGGAACAGTTGGCGAAGATTATGAAAACCATGTTAGTCAAACGATTAGATAGTAGTTTTTTTGCATTCAAACAATCTTTGAAACGATTTCAAGCAGCAAATGATGCAATGGTGAAAATGTTTGAAAAAGGCATTATTTATATTGCGCCGAATTTAGACGTGAGTGAATATATTCAAGCGGGCAAAGAGGAGGAATTAATTGCATTAATCGCCGAAAAAGTGGATTCAGACCCGACAATTGAAGTTTGTACGCCAGAGGATTTTGATACGGCGTTGTTAGTCGGTTTGCAGAAAGACAAAATTATCTTAGCGGAATTGATTAAATCTTGGGATGCTGTCGAGGAAGACCCGAAATTAGAAGAATTTTTGCGCTATTTGAACGGCGAACTCTTAGCCCAACCCACGAATCCCGAAGGGAAATTAGTGGTTTTTTCGGAATCCAAAGAAACGACTCATTATTTGCATAAACAATTGAAAATCAAAGGTTTTGATAAAGTTTTATGTGTGGATAGTCGCAATCGGAAGGATTTAATGCCGACGATTCGCGCTAATTTCGATGCGAATATCCCGTTGGAAGCGCGCAAAGACCATTATAATCTCCTCCTTTCGACTGAAGTTTTGGCAGAAGGCGTGAATTTGCACCGAGCCAATGTGGTCGTGAATTACGATACGCCTTGGAATGCGACCCGTTTGATGCAACGCATTGGGCGGGTGAATCGGATTGGTTCGGAAGCGGGGCAAATCCATATTTTCAACTTTTTCCCGACCGCGAAAGTGGATAAAGATATTGATTTGGAGAAAAAAGCAGTGATGAAATTAGCCGCTTTTCACGCGGCATTGGGGGAAGATAGTCAAATTTTTTCGCCAGATGAGGCTTTTGAATCCTTTGGTTTGTTCGACAAGGATTTGGAGGAAGAGCGCGATGAAAAGTTAAACTATTTAATGGCATTGCGCAAGTTCAAGGAAGAAAATCCTGAATGGTTCAAAATCATTAAAAATATGCCGTTACGGGCGCGAGTTGGGCGCAAAAGTAAGGTTTTGAAGTCGGCAACGCTTACTTTCATCCGAAATGAACGGCGTGATGCGTTTTTTTTCACTCGCGCCGACCATTCGATTGAAGAATTGACTTTTATCGAAGCGGTTCGGCACTTCGAGGCGCGTGTGGTCGAAAAAGCATGGTCATTACACGAGGCACATCATGCGCAAGTGCAGGCGGCAATGGATACTTTTTTGAGGAAAATCGAAGCCGAAAAAGCAAAAGAGCAAAAAGTGGACACCGTCCAAGGTCCGAATGAACGCAAAGCGATAGCTTATTTAGATGCTTTTTTGCCGTTGCCCTTTCTTTCAGAAGCAGATAAAGGGTTGATTATCAAGGCAAAAGAAGCTATTCATGTCGGCAAATTTCAAAAATTGCAACGCGATATTAACCAATTAGAAAAGGCTGTAAAAAAAACACCATTGAAAGCGATTTTGGTCTGGGAACGGATGATGACGATTATGAAATCTTATCCGTTGACACAGCAGGAAATCAGCGCGCCCGAAATCCCGCAAAGTCGAATTGCGAAACCCTTATTTCAACCCGAAATTATTATTTCGGAATCATTTACGATTTAAAATGTCAAAATTTGCGAAAGTGAATAAAAAAGGCTTCACTTTCGTGTTTTTTTATGTCGAATAAAATTATTTTAGTATTTTATTATAATTTTGTACGATTAAAGCGTATATTATGATAACAAAATACAAAACAATTGGAAATACTTCTGCTGAATTACTGTTGCAATTGCACGAAAAAGACAGCACTTTTTTCACAATTCAGGACGCTGCACATTTATTGCAAGACAAAAAGGTAGCTTCTACCCGTCGCTTATTGGCAGATATGGTACGTCGTGGGTTGCTCATGCGCTTGCGAGACGGGCTTTATCATATTATCCCTTACGAAAGTGATTCTTATAATTACTTTCCAAATTGGCATGTTGCTGCGCATTATTTGACGGGTGCAACCCCTTATTATATTGGTTATTACAGTGCGATGGTTTTGCACGATTTGACAACGCAACCTTCATTTACAGAACAAATTGTGGTTTCAAAACCAATTCAGCCGACTCAACAAGTCTCAAAAGGAGTTTCTTTTCAATTTATTTGGCATAATCCGCAACATTTTTTTGGAATTACCCAAAAATGGGTAGAAAATAATCATAAAATTTCATGTTCCGACCTTGAAAAAACATTATTAGATGGAGCATTTAAACCACATTATGTGTGTGGCGTGGTGGAATTAGGAAAAGCACTATATAAAACAAAGCATATTTTGAACGAAACTGTTTTTTTAGAATATGTTAAGCGATTTGAATCCGATGCAAGTATCCGAAGATTAGGTTTTTTGATGGAAGCTTTGGGCATATTACCGCAAATTGTTTCAGAATTACATCAAAAATTGCCTAAAACAGCTACTTATGTCGCATTAGATACAGGTTTACCCAAAATAGGGCGTAGCAATAGTCGTTGGGGCATTGTATTAAATGTGGATTTAGAAACAATTCAGAGTGCTATTTTTACTTAAAATATTAATTTTCAATCATTTAAACCAATTTTATATGTTAAAAGGCAGGGAAATCCAAACAATTGCAGGCAAAATTAAAGTTCGAGATACCCAAATTGAAAAAGATTATATTATCACTTGGTTACTTTGGGGAATGGCTCAAAATAAATTATTTTACGATAACCTTATTTTTAAAGGCGGTACCGTTTTAAAGAAAGCCTATTTTGAAGATTACCGTTTCTCAGAAGATCTGGACTTTACACTTTTACATAATTTAATGGACGACCAAATCAAAAATTTGTTTGACGAATTACTTAAATTAGTAGAAAACAAAATAGGTATTCAATTGAAAATGAGCTCTTTAGAACGCCATATTCAAAGCGGCAGTATTGCTTGTTATGTTTATTACGTGGGACCTTTGGGGGGCAAAATGGAAAATAAATCCGTAAAAATAGATATTACACGAGGTGAAAAATTATTATTTGAACCCATTGTCAAAAATATGTTTAAAACATATTCTGATTTGCCTGCAGACCATTTTTCATTAAATTGTTATCCCTTAGAAGAAATTGTAGTAGAGAAATTAGTTGCGCTCATGGGACGAACACAACCTCGAGATGTGTACGACCTTTGGTATTTATTAGAAGAAAACTTAATTGAATTAGATTTTTTAAAAACCGCTTTTGCTCAAAAAGCACAACACAAAGGGCATAAACCCGATTTATTCCTGTCCACTTGGAATCGCAAAACGAAGCAATTCCAACTGCAATGGAAACAATATTTGGCTCATCAAATTGCAGATTTACCTAATGTAGAAGCCGTTTGGAGAGCGATGAATCGTCATTTTAAAATATTTGCTTAACTATCATGGACGCTACTCAATTAAAAGATATTTTCAAATCCGAATTTCAATACGATGCTTGGATAAAAATTTTTCGCCAATTGTTCCGAAAAGTGGATATTTTCGCCGAACCGCAACATCATGTCCAAAAAGAGGGTACGGTCGTTTATCAACTGGGACTCGCAACTTTGGAAGATGGCAAAAATTTAGCTCTTTTTACTGTTGGGGTGGAGGAAAACAAACGAATTGTTTCCAATCGGGTTAATTTGCGCGAAATCGCCATTCAATATATTGACCAATATATTACGCATGGGGCATTGGTTTTGTATTACGCTCATGCTCAAAAAAGAGATTATCGCTTTACTTTCATCGCTAAACATACACTGTTTGATGAAGACGGGCTTTTCCAACAAATCGAAACGCATCCTAAACGCTTTACATACGTTTTGGGCGAAAACGAATCCTGCACTACCGCCGCAAAGCGATTTGAAGGGTTATTTCAGAAAGATAAAAATTTGATTATTCAGGATTTCATCGAAGCCTTTTCCGTAGAAAAATTGTCTAAAGACTTTTTTAAAGATTATCGAAATAAACATTATAGCGATTTTATCACTTTCTTGACGGGCGAAAACGCGGATGGCAAAAGCGTCCAAGACCCGCATGAAGCATTGAAAACAGTTTTCCAGCAGGATAAAAAAGCGGCTCGAAATTTTGTTAAAAAGCTGTTAGGCAGGTTGGTTTTCATGCACTTTTTGCAAAAAAAAGGTTGGCTCGGTGTGCCGAAGACCGAAACCAATTGGCAAAATGGAGACCCTGCTTTTTTACAAAATTTGTTTAAAAACTGCCCTGATAAAGCGCATTTTTTGACAAAATATCTGAATGAATTGTTTTTCAATACTTTAAATGCGGATAGAAAAGCAACAAAGGATATTTTTCCCTGGACGCAAACGCGCATTCCGTATTTGAACGGCGGGCTTTTCGACCCCGACAAATGGAAATCGCAATCTATTGATTTTCCTGCACCGTATTTTGCATCGCTATTTGATTTTTTTGACCAATATAATTTCACCATTGACGAAAATGATCCCGATGAAGCTGAAATTGGCATTGACCCAGAAATGTTAGGGCATATTTTTGAAAATCTTTTGGAAGATAACAAAGATAAAGGGGCGTTTTACACCCCAAAAGAGATTGTTCGATATATGTGTCAGGAGAGTTTAATTCAATATTTGAAGACAAAGTTAGAAAATTTTAAAGTAAAAAAGGTTGATAATGAAGCAATTATACAATTAGTTCGGTATAAAAAGTTATTGCCTATTTTTGACAATAAAGCAGTAGCGCAAGAGGTCGAAAGGTTATTAAAAGGGGTTAAAATTTGTGACCCTGCGATTGGTTCGGGCGCGTTTCCTATCGGTTTGTTGCAGACAATTTATCAAACTCGGTTACATTTGTTTCCAAAATTGAAATCGGGTACGGCGTTTTTGCCTGCGCAGGTCAAAAAAGAGATTATTCAACATTCGATTTACGGGGTGGATAAAGAAGGGGGCGCGGTGGATATTGCGCGATTGCGTTTTTGGCTCGCGCTGATTGTCGAGGAAGCGCAGCCCGAACCGTTGCCCAATTTGGATTTCAAAATCATGCAAGGCGATTCCCTTTTAGAGTCTTTTGACGGGATTCCGTTGGATAAAATTGCAGAACCAAAGGCTTCAAAAGTTTCGGTAAAAATCGTAAATCCTCAAATTGATATTTTTGGTAATATTCAAAATGGTCAAACTGAGTTTTTTACGCATGATACGCCTCAAACGAATATTCAAAAATTGTTGAAAGATTATTTTGGAGCGAACAGTGCGCAGAAACCTGCTTTACATAAGCAGATTGACCAATATGTTTTAGAAAACATTCATTACAATCTTGAAATCCATAGTGATAGGCTTAAAATTCAAGTTGCAAGTGAGGAAAAACGCTTCAAGGACCGATGGAATGCGCTTAGAAATGAGCTTCAAAAACAAAAATTATTGGAAAGCAAAGAAGCCATTGCGCTGCAAAAATTAAAAGCACAAGTTGCCGCTAAAGATGTACAATTTGATATTTTGAAAAAATTGCATGAGCAAGCCGAACGCCCGTTTTTTCTTTGGCACACCTATTTTAAAGAGGTCTTTGACCAAGGCGGGTTTGATATTGTGATTGGTAATCCGCCGTATATTCAATTGCAGAAAGAAGGCGGTTTGTTGGCGAAAATGTATGAAAATTTAAATTATAAAACTTTTGAACGAATGGGCGATATTTATGCCCTTTTCTATGAAAAAAGCCATCAATTATTGCGTCAAGGCGGGATTTCAGCATTTATTACGTCAAATAAGTGGATGCGAGCAGCGTATGGGGAAAGTTTGCGTCATTTTTTCATTGAAAATACAAATCCGTTGGTTTTATTAGATTTTGGTGGTGTTCAAGTTTTTGAAAGTGCGACCGTTGACACAAATATTTTGATTTCACAAAAAGCTAAGAATCAATATCTTACGCAAAGTTGTGTTTTAGATAAATCTTATGACCGTCGCAAAGATATCAGCGTTTTTTTTGACCAATCGGTTACCACAACGCCCTTCCAATCCGCCGATGCTTGGGTCGTCCTTTCCAAAGAAGAACAAACCATTAAACAAAAAATTGAAAAAATCGGAAAACCGCTTAAAGAAT
>JBDKKX010000246.1:0-8063 GCA_039795795.1 Bacteroidota bacterium
GGACGATTTGAAGAGCATCCCAATAATCTCGAAGGGGTCGAGTCGTTAAAAGCGTCCATTCGATGGGTTCTACCCCCGCAGGAGGATTTTTTTCGGTGACTTGGACGACCCAAAAAGGGAGTTCTTGCGACTCGGCAGTTCTTTTTTTGGCGGATTTCGAGGTGGTTTTCGACCATTTCAACGATTCGGGCAAAACCACTCCAATGGGACAAATGCGAACCGTCAAACAAACGGGGCGCGTTTGGTGCGTAGAGCCTTTCACCAGAATTTCGGTCCAATATTCCCCTAAAATGGGACTTTGCCCAACGGCTGTCAGCAATTTTTGAGAAGTCCCTTCCAGCGTTTGGATCAGCCGATCATGGTGAACCCGAACCCATAAATCGACATTCGAGACCGATTTGGCGGAGAGTAATTCGTAAAAATCGCCCTCTCTATCGCACACGCTTATCCCCTGACTTTCGGGAAAAGATTGCATTAAACACTCGAAATCTTGAAAATGGCGTACAAAACGTTCGGATTCTTGGCATTCTACGGGTAGATTTCGAGGCGTTCTTTGAGAACGGCTCCGTCCCAAGTCTTTTTCGGAGCGACCCCATAATTCCTGTTGTGAAAGTCCTAAAACATTCCCTTTTTCATCCAGTAGGATGCTATTATGTAAGAAATAACCTCGGTGATTGATGTAATTCAAACACGGTAGTTCCTGACGGCTTTGTTTTTGGGAATACTTGAACGTCGTGGTATCTTGAAGATGAATCAACAAGGGAGGCTTTTGAGCGTCTAAAACCTCATATAAACGGCTTTGTTCACTGGATTCGAGCCCCGAAAAAGTTACTTTTTCAGGGCTCATAAAACGATAAACGCTTTTAATTTGGTGTTCATCCCCGAAACTGCTCCGAATCCCCGCAGTTCCATGATCTACTAACGTATTCACGATGCGATTCAACCGATTGTCTAAACGCGCATCCCCAAAATCACTCTTATAACACAGAGGCTCTTTATTGGAAGTCATAACCTTTTTGACCGCAAAGTTAAACTTTTATAGATGTCAAAGAACTTTTTTTTAGCTGTTTTTTTACAAATACCAAATCTTATTTGGCAAAAAGCACCCAAAAATACTTATGGGTAATGGACAGAGTTGCAAACTTGCGTCAAGTTGTGCGTTTAATTTTGTCTAATGACTTATAAGGATTTATTTGTTCTTTTAAACCTCTGATAAGAAAAAAATCATTACAAAACAATTAAACGTTGCGCTTTACGATGCTTCCCATTTGTATTCAAAAAGTAAACACCCGCCGATAAACCCAAGGTTTGAGCATTTAGTTGAAGTGTAGATTGTCCATCAATGGATTTTACAAAAAGGACTCGACCCGTAAAGTCTCTGCATTCTAAAAGCGTAGCATCGGAGGCATGAAACTGTATCGTACAGGTACCGTCCGTTGGATTTGGGAAAATGGAAAAATCAAGAGACTTATCTGCATTGTCGCAAGTAACAGTAATGACTTTTGAATAACTTATTTTACCTTCCAAGTCCACCATTTTTAACCGATAATAAAAAATAGTAGCATTGGCGTTCGCATCCTGATGAACATATTGATAATTACTATAATTTTTAGCCGCTATCTGCTCAATCGCTTGCCAAAGTTTTGCATCCTTGCTGCCTTGTAATTCAAATCGCTGAATCTTGGCTGCGGAAGGTGCTGTCCAAAACAATTGTACAGACAATTTTTGGACGCATGTTGCTTTAAAATCCGTTAACACAAACGGCAATGCTGTTAAATTGATATTGCACGAACCTTGAACAGACCTAAAATTATCTAACAAAACTTGATATTTAGGAGCAGGTTGTGTCGCAAGATTTTGATCACTACTTTCCAAATGTCCCCACGAACCATATCGAGAAGCTCTTTGACCTGTCAATGTGTACGCAACAGCATGCGTCGTCCCTCCATATCGGCGCAAAGAATCAATCATTTCTTGATACAACGTTTTAATTTGAGGGTCAATTTGAGCTTGATAAAGTGCCTCTTGAAACGGCTCAATCGTCGGATTGGAAGTCATGTGTTGTCCGCCCTCGTAATGTGCAATGGGTTTGCCATGCAATTGCGCCAAGCGATAGGTTTGCCGAATATTTGGAAAAAAAGTACGCATGCTTTGGCGTGTACAATCCATCACATCCGTCGGAGTCGCATTGGCACCCAACGTTCTAAGTGCATTGACGCAACTATTGCCCGAGTATCCAAAATAAAACGCGGGCGAAAAGTAATCCAATTCTCCTTTGGCATGTGCTAAAATCTCTTCCGAAATGAAAGGATAGCCCGTTTGAGTCCCTAAAACCCGCCGAATGCGTTGTTTCTGTCCTGCCCATTCTTCCTGCCAAATCCGAAAAACATTCAAAGCCCGTTCCACATATCGGCGCGGATAACTGATGCTTTGATTGCCATTGTCCGAAACCCAACCTGCTTGTCCAAATTGCCAATTCCAAACTTCATTAGAATATTCCAAATATACATTTAAATTGGGTTTCAATTGATTGCGAAATAATTGCGCCATTTGACGGATAAAATCATCGGTTGCGGTATGCGGTACGCAAATCCAAACATCTCGATTTAGAATATTGCCTAATTGAATGATGTGTTCATAAGATGCCCCACTGCGCATGGTTTGGCTACGGTCGTTCGGCTTGCCTCTATCGCTCCAATTGACCAATTGAGTCTCATTTGTTACCTGCCACTGCATGAATCGAATGGGGTTAAAAGGACAAATTTTTTCTAAAAAATCTTGTTTAAAAGGTTGAGTCATGTAAGTGGATTCATCCTGTGGGCGTATCAATCGGAAATTGCGCAAATGATTCCCCTGCGTCGAAGCCTCAATATCCACATATAAATTGTCAATCCCGCGCACTCGAATCGGTAATCGCCCTTGCGTTCCTCCTGTCAAGGTATCTATTTCGCCCCTGAAATAAAATCTGCCTGTGCCTTCATATAATAAAATATAATCGCCCATCGGCAAATGCCCACCTGCCGAAACCATAAAACGAACTTTTTGCATCCCAATTGAGGTTTGCACAGGTATCACAGTTGGATAACCTGTTGCATCTACTGGAATTTCATTCGCAACGCCTGTATGCCAAGGACCGCAACACGTTATATCGGTCGTCAGTAATTGACTATCGGATGTTTTCATGTAATCTTTAAACGGTTGCGCTTTATCCCAATAGGCTAAACCTTCGAGGTTCATCCCAAAAGTAATGTCGCTATTGGCAGTCGCATTGGCACAATTCATACTATCCGCAGGCATTTTCAATCGAAAGGTATCTTTACAACCATATTGTCCACTTGCGGTTAAGACGTAATTGCCTATCGGCAAATTAGAAAAACGACTGTTGCTAAACGGATAGGTTGTACCGTCGGCTTTGGTGAGTTGAAAATTTGTGCCCAATCCCGCATTGAGGCGAATCATCCCACCACCTGTTCCATCGCAAATCGGAAATGCTTCAGGCACAGGCGCGGAAAGGCAATCCATCGAACCATCGGGTTTCGTTACGACAATCGTTTGATTGGCAGTACTGCTGGAACCACAATTATCTGTAACCTTCAAACGCGCATATAAAACGCCCGTATTTTTAAAAGTATAGGTTGCGGTTGTTCCAGTTCGCTTGCCGCCATCTCCAAAGAGCCATTCATATTTATTTAAACTGCCGTCAGGGTCGTCCGAAGCCGTCCCGTCCAACGTGAGTGTCAAAGGCGCAACCCCTGTATTGGGCGTAAGCGTCATGCGTGCGATGGGCAAGCCATTTTCATTGATATTGCCGTCGGGCGCGACACAACGATAGTTCGCAGCAAATCTTATTTCGTCCAAAATGAAATTATCCACCCGATAATCGCCGTACATATTGAAATGCCGAAATTCAAGTGGAGTGGTGGTGGTCACAGTGAGGGTAGGATGGGTTGGTTCTGCACCACTGCCCAGCGAACTTGGGTTTAAATACAAATGAACGGTTGTTGCATTGTTTGCAAATTCCAATTTCATCACCACGAAAACAGGCGTATTTACGTCAATCGGCACATTGGTTCGGTAAAACGAATTATCATTAATCTTCAATGTCCAATATCGAATCCCTGCGTCGGAAGAAACCGTTGGATTAAAATAACCAAAAGCAATGCGTTTATCCCCCGTATTTTCACCGTACCAATTGACATTGCCTCCGTGCATGGCTGCCCAAGTTTGTTCCTCATTATTTTGTGTTTTTTGGAAAAGAAAACTGACCCAAAGCGTCGTACCCGCTTTGCCTAACGTCCCATTACTGCTTAAATAGGCAGCCAAAGCCCCTGTCGGACTTAAATCTAAAGAACGACCTGCATGTTTCCAATAAAGTCCGCCGACCAATGATTTGTGATTCGTGCGCAGGGTTTGATAAGATAGAGAGCTTGAACCAATATTCAAACCGGGCAGTCGTGTATCACCGCCTTGGTTTTCCCAAATACCGTCCCAACCTGTACCGCCTATTTTTTGGTGCAAAGTTGTGCCTGCATCGTAATTAAAACTTTCATAAAGCATTGGTACACAATCACAAGGCGTTTGTGCAGCAGCCATAAAAGGCGTTTGTAACCCAACGCAACAAAGTAAGAAAGCATAAAAATGGGTTGTAAAAAATGAACTCCGTTCCTTCATATCGCTTTTTGTTGTGAAAAAAAGCAAATTTACGGAAGTGTTTTTCTTTTTTAGGCTATTTTTGTACGAATTGTGATACGATGGATGTACAGATTATACAGATTGAACGGATTGATACGGATTTTTTATTCCAAAAATCCGTATCAATCCGTTCAATCTGTATAATCTGTACATCCATTGTATCACAATTTATACAATCTTTTTCGAGTCTAATAAACAATATTCACCGCTTTTGTTTTCATATATTGATAAAGCCCCATTTTGCCCAATTCTTTTCCCCCAAAACCCGATTGCTTATAACCACCTAATGGAAAATTAGGGTCAGAACGAGGCGGCGCGTTAACAAAAACCCAACCTGATTCTAATTGGTCAATCATTGAATGCGCTTTAGAAATATTTTTTGTCCAAACACTCGAAGCTAAACCAAAGGATGTATCGTTTGCTAACGCAATCGCATCTTGCAGCTCATCAAAAGGCACGCCCACTAAAACGGGACCAAATATTTCTTCTTGAATAATCGTTTTTTGATTATCCGTAGCCGTAAAAATCGTAGGCTGCATATAAAAACCAACTTCTTTCGCTCGATGTCCGCCAGCAAGTAGGGTCGCCCCTTCGTCCATGCCGTTTTGGACATAACCCGAAACTTTCTGAAAATGACGGGCAGAAACCAACGGTCCCAATTCCGCCGTAGGGTCAAAACCATGAGAAATCCGCATTTTCCCCGCCAAAAGCGCGACATCCGCCATCACTTTATCAAAAACCTTCTTTTGCACATAAACCCGAGAACCTGCAACACAAATTTGTCCTTGATTCCGAAAAATCCCTAATGTAATCGCTTTGGCAGCATCGTTCAAATCCGCATCTTCAAACACAATTACAGGCGATTTCCCACCCAATTCAAGCGAAATTTCGGTCAAATTACGCATGGCAGCCGTTCCAATCTGCTTGCCTGTTTGCGTAGAACCCGTAAAACTAATTTTTGAAATATCAGGATGTGCGACCAAACTCGCGCCCGTCGTAACACCATCTCCCGTCAAAATATTAACAACGCCTTTCGGAAAACCCGCTTCCAAAATCAATGCACCCAAGTACAAACTACTCAAAGGCGTTTCTTCCGAAGGTTTCAACACGACGGTACAACCTGCGGCTAAGGCAGGCGCAAGTTTCCAAGCCGCAATCGAAATTGGGAAATTCCAAGGCACAATTGCCGCAACAACACCGATGGGTTCCCGACGGGTAAATGCAAAATTTTGTTTTCCAGCAACCTGCTTCATCGAAACATCTAAGGTTTCGCCTTCAATTTTGGAACACCAACCCGCATAATATCGAAACGTTTCGGCAGCACCCAACACATCCGATGAACGCGCTTGCGCAAACATTTTTCCATTTTCTAAAGTAATGATTTGTGCTAAAGAATCTGCATGTGTTTCAATCAGTTCCGCCAACCGATACAGCCGTTTTTCTCGGTCTGAAGGCAACATTTTGCGCCAAGCAGGATTATAAAACGCTTGTTTAGCCGATTGGACAGCCGCATCGACATCCGACGGCGTTGCCAAAGGGACTGTACCCAAGACTTCTTCCGTTGCAGGATTGATGACCGCTATTTTTTCAATCGCATTGCCGTTCACCCATTCCCCGTGAATCAGCATTTTTTTATCCTCGTTTTGAAAAAACTCGCGTACACGATTCGTTAAATCAATATTTTTAGGTAAACCCATGTCAAAAAATTATTTTAGATAAGTGGTACGATATTTTTGTTGCGCCATTAACACGGCTTGTTCTTTCGTCCATTGCTCCACAGGCGACAACACAGAAGCATCTTTCAAACGCCGACTATAGGTTTTATCCCCCGTCAAAGATTCCACAACATCCGCAATCACTTTGCAACAGGCTTTCGGGTCTTTTACGACCTGCTCCTCCGCAAAACGAATGACCACCCAACCTTTTTGATTAAAATATTTATTCCGCGTATTATCTGGCGTATAACCTGCATAATGAATCGGCTGTCCCGTTTTGGCAACATAAGGCTCGTCAATTTCAATATCAATATGCAAATTCGTTGCTCGATGTTTGAAAATCAATTCTGGAACATAAGGCTGTTTGCCCACAAACTCCTCAATGATTAAATCCCGAAAAATCCTATCTGGAAAACAGCTGGTTAACACTGTGAAAAAAGATTCTTCAGACGGCTCATGCACAATCCGATAAGGAAGCGTTGCAGAAACCGTTTTTGCAATCACCGACGCTAAAAGCGATTTAAAATCTCCTGCATCGGGTTCGGGCAAAGCAGGATTTTGAGCTTCTTCTGGCGTTGTTGGGAAATTGGGTTCCGTTCCCATTGGAAAATTAGGTTCCGTTTCGATAGGAATCTGTACTGGTTCTGTTTCGATAGGAATTTGTATAGGCGGCGGTTTAGGCTTAACTACTTTTTTCGGTGGCGCAGGTGTAGGAATAGGCGTTGGTGCAGGCGCAGGACTCACTTTTTCTTTATCGGTTGTTGTTTTGCGCGGCGTATTCGGTACAGGAGCAGGAACGGGTGTAGGAATCGTGGCACTTTTTTTAAAAATAGTACCATCTTTCACTAAAAAAAATAATCCGACACCTATATATATAAGCGTTAGTTTTGGATAACAAAAAAAGGACGTGCACAAAAGCAGCCCTACCAACGTCCAAGTGATTCGACCCAACGTAATCGTAGGCATTTCCACTTTTTGCAGCGCAGCCCGAATTTTAATCTTTATTTTATCGGCTTCAGGAAAGGGCAAATCAATCGTCTTGTTTTGTTGGTGCAAATAGTTGATAAACAATAAAACGGCTGCCAATAAAACACCAATCGTTCCAAAAAGCGGACTATAATAAAACAATACAACCGATAAACCCAATAAAAACCAACCTGCATACATCGTTTCAAGGACATGCGTAGGTAATTTTTTAAAATCAGGCGGTATCAAAAAATTGCGCCCAGCTCGATTTACAACGGCTGGGTCGGGCTGACCGTCTGAAAGCGGATATACAATAATTGGAAAAAAACCTTCTAATATAGACATGAGCAACAATTACAACTTTGTAGGCGGACAATCCACCCAATTGGGTGCAAATGTATATCAAAACAGGCAATCACAAAAGGGGGATTTTTGCATAATTTTTTAACATATTTAACATTATGCTTTATAAAGGGTACATTTTCCCGCAGATTGCGCAGATGAATTTGCAGATTCACACGGATTTTAAAGTTGAACTTAAAGCATCCGCGTGAATCTGCGAATTCATCTGCGCAATCTGCGGGAAAATATAAAAAAACTTTGGCTCATCCGCGATTTTGGTGGAAACACATAGATTTTGGAAACACATAGGAACATAGGACACATAGATTTTTTTTAAAGGATTGATTT
>JBDKKX010000247.1:0-8056 GCA_039795795.1 Bacteroidota bacterium
AAATTTAGCGTCGCGGCTAAAAAAGGAGATGTTTTATTATTTTCTTACATCGGTTACGTGACAAAAGAGTGGACGGTGGATGGCAATTCGGTAACGATTGCGCTTGCAGAACAAAGTACCTTGCAAGAACTCGTGGTAACGGGTTATGCGTCTCAAGTCAAACGGAATGTAACGGGTGCAGTCGGTACGATTGCGGCGAAAGACCTTTTGGCAGTGCCTTCGACGGGCGTGAGTCAAGCGTTGCAAGGACGGATTGCGGGCGTTACGGTCGGTCAAGAAGGTGGTCCGGGTGGCGGAACGATGGTTCGGATTCGCGGTTTTGGTACAGTGGGCGATAACGAGCCTTTGTACATTATCGACGGTGTGCCAACGCAAACGGGACTTAATGACTTGAATCCCAATGATATAGAAACAGTTCAGGTGTTGAAAGATGCGTCTGCGGCTTCCATCTATGGTGCGCGTGCGGGGAACGGTGTGGTCATCGTTACAACGAAAACGGGCAAAGCGGGTAAAACGAAATTGTCTTTTGATTCGTATTTGGGTACACAAGTCGTGCCTAAACTTCCAGGCGTGTTGAGTGCGCAACAATTTGCGGATATGCTTTGGACTTCGCAAAAAAATACGGGAATCGCACCATCTCATCCACATTTTGGCAATGGCGCATCGCCTGTACTTCCAACGAATTTGTCTGCAAACGTTCCTTTGAACCGTACGGGTACAAACTGGTTGGATGAAATTTTCAATGACGCGCCTGTTTCAAATTATAATTTGAGTGCGACGGGTGGTACCGAAGCAGGTAATTTTGCCTTCTCTGGTGGATACTTGAAACAAGATGGTATTTTGTTACACACTGGTTTTGAACGTTATACGGGTCGTGTGAATACGAATTTCAATTTGAAGGATAGAATCCGCGTTGGTGAAAACTTGACGGTTTCTTATTCTAAAAGAGTCGGTATTTCCAACCAAAATACAGAAAATCCAGTAGCGATGGCGATTCGGATGCCTTCGGTTATCCCCGTTTATGGGACGGATGGCAGATATGCAGGTACAAGTGTGGGCGGTTTTAACAACCCTCAAAATCCAGTAGCAGCATTGACGCGGGCGCAAAATAACGCAGATAATCGTTTGCGCGTTTTCGGTAATGCGTATGCAGAAGTGGATTTGATGAAAGGTTTGACGGCTAAAACCAGTATCGGGGTGGATTATGTGGCTGGAAATGCAACGAAATTCACAGGTATCAATTACGAGGATCAAGAACAAGTAGGTTCTAACAAGTTGGATGTATTCAGTTCTACGTATGGCAGTTATACATGGTTTAATACTTTAGCATATACTACAAAATTCGATAAGCATGAGGTGACGGCTTATGTCGGAACGGAGGCGATTCAAGCAAAAAGTTCGGATCTTTTTGGTAGCCGTACTTCGTTTTTCTCGGAAGATTTGAATTATTTGACTTTGGGAACGGGAGCAGGCGGTATTGGGAATGTGGGTTCTCGTACGATGAATCGTTTGTTTTCTACTTTTGGAAAGGTGGATTACAATTTTGATGATTTGGTGTTGTTGTCGGCTACGATGCGTCGGGATGGTTCGTCTCGCTTTAGCGCGGCGAATCGGTATGCGACTTTTCCTGCGGTTAGCGCGGGTTTTCGCTTGACGAAGTTCGCACCTTTCAAGGATATTTTTGACGAATTGAAAGTCCGTGTCGGTTGGGGTCAAACGGGTAATCAACAGGTGGGTGACTATGCATCCTATACGTTGTTTAGCTCCGATGTAAATACAACTTATTATGACATCAAAGGTTCAAAAACGGGTTCTGTATCGGGTTTCGCACTTTCGACCTTGGGCAACCAAAACGTGAAGTGGGAAACGACAACCAGTACAAACTTTGGGATTGATGCGGCTTTGTTGAAAGATAAATTATTGATTAACATCGATTTATACAATCGCAAGACAACGGATATGTTGGTGCAAGTGCCCCAACCTGCTGCCTTAGGTTTCATTGATGCACCCTATATTAATATTGGTGAGATGACGAATAAAGGGATTGATTTGGGCATCACGTTCCGCAACCAGGTGGATAAAGTGAAGTTTGATATTGGTGCAAATATATCTGCGTATTCTAATAATGTGGACAAATTGGGTGATAATCCACTTTTTGCGATTGCAGGTGCGCAAGCGCGGGAGCAACGTTTGACGCGGACGCAACAAGGTTTTCCATTATCGTATTTTTATGGTTACAATGTAGTGGGTATTTTCCAAAACGCGGCAGAAGTGAGCAGCAGCCCATCACAAGGTTTTGCTACGCCTGAAGCAGGTGTGGGTCGTTTCAAATACCAAGATGTGAATGGTGACAATAAAATTACAGCGGCAGACCGTACCAATATTGGCACTCCACATCCGAGTTTTACATATGGTTTGAATTTCAATGTAGCGTATGCAGGTTTTGATGCGTCGTTATTTTTACAAGGTTCACAAGGTAATAAAATTTATAACTTTACGAAATATTTCTCTGATTTTCCAGCTGTTTTCTATCAAAGTGGAAAAGGTTTGAATGTGTTAAATGCTTGGTCTCCGACGAATACGAATACAACGGTGCCTAAATTGAGTTCCAGTGTTGTAAATGGTGAGACGGAAACGAATAGTTATTTTATTGAAGATGGTTCGTATTTGCGGGTGAAAAACTTGCAATTGGGTTACACGATTCCAAAAGCGGTAACGGACAGAGCGCGTTTGGATCGGGTACGGGTTTATATTCAAGGTCAAAATATTTTTACGTTCACGAAATATACGGGTTTAGACCCAGAATTAAGTTTGCGCTCTTTTGGGGCGGGCGACAATCGCACAACGAACTTGGATATTGGGGTGGATAGAGGTGCTTATCCAGTTGCGAAATCCCTTTTGATGGGTTTGAACATTACTTTTTAAGCAAAATGGAACAGTGTTTATTTTATAAGCGATTGATTTTAATTGACTTATAAAAGTTTTTAAAAAAAAATCATTGTGTGTACCTCGTGCTTTTGGGCGCGAATCATTAAATTTTTAACATGAAAAGATCTATAATATCAGTCATCGGGGGCTTATCGGTCATCATTGGCGCGTCTTGTACGGCGTATTTGGATGAGGTGAAGCCACAAGGCGCATTGTCTCTTGAAACGTTGGCAAATGAAAAGGGTGTGCAAGGCTTGTTAATCGGTGCTTATGCTGCGATTGATGGCTATTTGGAGCATCCTTTTAAATACACGCGGTCCTTTCCTTGGCATGCTGCGCCGTCGAATTGGATTTACGGGAGTGTTGCTGCGGGCGATTCACATAAAGGTTCGGACCCAGGGGATCAGTCTCAGGGCAATCAAATTGAGGATTTTACGGCAACAGCCACCAATGAGTTTGTGCGCGGCAAGTGGTGGCACACGTATGAAGGCATTGCGCGTTGCAATAGTACTTTAAAAGTATTGGGTTTGGCGAAGACGGCGGGTACGATTTCGGCAGATGTAGCCAAACAAGTGGAAGGGGAAGCGCGTTTTTTGCGCGGTCACTACCATTTTGAAGGCAAAAAAGTGTTTAACAAAGTGCCTTACATTGATGAAACGGTTACAGATTATAGTGTTCCAAACGATGCAGATATTTGGCCTAAAATTGAGGCAGATTTTGCATTCGGTGCTGCCAATTTGAAAGAATCGTACCCAGAAGTGGGGCGTGCTACGAAATGGTCGGCTACGGCTTACTTAGCGAAGGCTAAAATGTTTCAAGGCAAGTATGCGGAAGCCAAACCCTTGTTAGATGCGATTATTGCTTCTGGCAAATTCCAATTGGCGGCGAATTATGGAGATAATTTTAATGCGGAGACGGATAATAATAAAGAATCTGTATTTGAAATCCAATATTCAGTCAATGATGGTGCTTCGGAAGGGCAAAATGGTGGTTTTGCAGAAGCGTTAGCGTTTCCATTTGCGAATAGTGGTGCCCCGTCGGGCTGTTGCGGTTTTCACCAACCGTCTCAAAACTTGGTGAATGCGCATAAGACAGATGCAGATGGTTTGCCATTGTTTACGACTTTTAACGATACGGACTTGAAAAGTGATATTTCTGGAGGTACGTATTTGAAAAGTGCAGACGCTTACACGCCAGATAATACGACTCCACTTGACCCGCGTTTGGATTGGTCAGTAGGTCGTCGCGGGATTCCGTATTTGGATTGGGGTTTGCATCCCGGTCAATCTTGGATTCGCGACCAATCGGGTACTTATGGACCGTATTCGCCGATTAAAAATGCGTATTACAAACGCCAAGAAGGTTCGTTAGTAGCCACTTTTGCGACGTATTGGAGGGGTTCTGCGAACAATTTCCGTTTGATTCGTTATGCAGATGTCTTGTTATGGGCTGCGGAGTGTGAAGTGGAATTGAATGGTGATTTGGCGAAAGCAGAATCTTATGTGAATTTGGTTCGGAATCGGGCGGCGAATGGTGCGAAAGTGTCTTTACCGAATGGTACGCCTGCTGCGAATTATGTGGTGAAACCTTACACGGGTGCGAATGGTTTTGTGACAAAAGGGCAAGCGTATGCGCGGAATGCAGTTCGTTTCGAGCGTCGTTTGGAATTTGCGATGGAAGGACACCGCTTTTTTGACTTAGTTCGTTGGGGCGTTGCGGATGTGGAGATTAATAAATATTTGGCAGTGGAAGGAACGAAGCGTCCTTTGTTGAAAACGGCGAAGTTTATTAAAGGCAAGCATGAATATTATCCGATTCCGCAAGAGCAAATCGACGTAAGTTCTAAAAATGGCGTACCGACTTTGAAGCAAAATCCGGGGTATTAATTTCGCCCATAAAGAGAATTTCATACCATTTCAATATTTTTAGGGAGCGTTTACTGTTTTGAGGCAAGTTTCCTGACTTGCCTCTCTTTTTAAGTCTTTTGAACTGCAAAAGCAAAATAAAAGGCTACAAAAATTGAAAAAAATAAAATATTTGTATCTTTTGTAGTTCAAAAACAATTTTTTATGTATTTTTGTATCTTTTGTGGTTCAAAATTTTTAAAATGTTTCAAAAAAAACAATACATCTGTAGTTTTGGCGAAGTCTTGTGGGATATTTTTCCGTCGGGTAAATTGCCAGGCGGTGCGCCAATGAATTTTGCGATTGGCACTCAAAATCTCGGTATTCCCAGCGTCATGTTGAGCCGCGTCGGTAAAGACGAGTTAGGGACAGCCCTACAAGATTTTTTAAAAAGTAAAAATTGCACGACAGACTACGTTCAAGTCGATGAACAACGCGCAACAGGCATTGTCAAAGTGACGCAAGCGACTGCGACGGGCGAAAATCAGTATGAAATCGTTGAAAATTCGGCATGGGATTACATGGAAGCGACTCCTCAAGCCTGCCAAATTGTTCGAGATGCTTTTGCGATTGCGTATGGAACGCTTTCTTGTCGGAACGAAGTTTCTAAAAATGCCCTATTAAATTTGTTAAAAAACGCGCCACTCAAAATTTTTGATGTTAATTTCCGCCCACCTTTCTACAATCGAACCTTAGTAGAGGAACTAATGCAACCTGCGGACATTGTAAAAATGAACGATGATGAACTTCATATTATGAGTAGTTGGTATGGGATGTCGAAGAAAACAGCGCGTGAACAAATGCGATACCTTAAAAATAAATTTCGTTTAGATAAACTCGTCGTTACGAAAGGTGCGAATGGCGCGTCTATGATAGACAATTCGGGGTATCACGAATCCAAAGGTTTCAAAGTGCAAGTGGTGGATACAGTCGGAAGTGGCGATGCGTTTTTATCTGGTTTTTTGAAAAGTTTATATTTTGACCATGTAGCACCGCAGGCTGCATTGAAATTTGCTTGCGCGCTTGGCGCGTTAGTGGCAACGCATAAAGGCGCGAATCCGATTATAAATCAATCACATATATATCAAATTTTTAAACAAAATGAAGAATAACAAACTCTTACTCTGGTCACTCACGGTCGCATTATGCGGTCTTTTGTTTGGATTAGACACTGCGGTTATTTCTGGCGCGGAGCAAAAAATTCAAAAACTTTGGAATTTGTCTCCAGGCTTACATGGACTTGCAATTGCGATGGCATTGTACGGAACGGTGTTTGGCGCGATGTTCGGCGGTTGGTTTGCGGATTTATTGGGTCGGAAACGAGCTCTTTTCTGGGTTGGTTTCGGATTTTTCATTTCGGCGGTCGGTTCTGCGGTGGCGCAAGACGTTTATACGTTCATGGCATTTCGATTGTTGGGCGGCTTATGTATTGGTGCATCGTCCGTTGTGGCACCGATATACATATCCGAAATTGCTCCTGCGAAATCACGCGGCTTTTTAGTAGCGTTATTCCAATTCAACATCGTTTTTGGGATTATGGCTGCTTATATTTCTAATTATTTGTTTCAAAATTGGGGTTCAGAAAATGCTTGGCGATGGATGTTGGGCGTAGTAGGCGTTCCGTCCTTGATTTTCACGATTTTAACCTTGTTAATTTCAGAAAGTCCGCGTTGGTTGGCATTGGTCAAAGGCGATACGGCTGCTGCAAAAGCCGTGTTAGACGAAATCGACCCTGAAGCATCCGCAGCTACCTTGAAATCTATCTTAGATTCTCAAACGGCTGCCAAAAAAGAACCTGCGGTTTCATTTTTCTCTGGTAAATACAATTTGCCACTTTTATTATCTTTTTTATTAGCCTTTTTCAACCAAGCCTCTGGTATTAATGCCGTTATATATTATGCACCGCGTATATTTGAATCCACAGGATTAGGCGCGTCCACTGCATTGCTTTCGACAGCAGGGATTGGTTTAATCAACCTTATCTTCACGATGGTTGGCGTTTCGATGATTGATAAATTTGGTCGTCGCGTGCTAATGTACATTGGATCAATTGGTTACATCGTGTCATTAGCTTTAATAGCAAGAGCCTTTTACACCAATTCATTTGATGGTATGACGATTTTTGTATTCATGTTCATCGCAGCACACGCGATAGGACAAGGCGCGGTGATATGGGTATTCTTTTCTGAAATCTTCCCGAATGAAGTACGGGCAAGTGGACAAGCCTTTGGTTGCTTCGTGCATTGGGTTTTTGCGGCAATCATCACAAACGTTTTCCCGATTTTCTCTACCAAATTTGGAGGCGGACCGATCTTTTTATTTTTCTCGGTGATGATGATTTTCCAATTACTTTATGTCCGTTTTATGATGCCCGAAACGAAAGGGGTTGCATTGGAAGACATGCAAACGAGATTTCATTAAGGAATGATGAATGAATGATGAATGATAAATGATAAATGATGAATGATAAATGATAAATGATGAATGATGAATCATTCATCATTTATCATTTATCATTCATCATTCATCATTTATCATTCATCATTTATCATTCATCATTCATAACTCATAATCAATGTTTTATGGATTTGAAAATAAATCATATTCAACATATAGGTATTCCAGTTTCGGATATAGCGATTTCGGAAGCCTTTTATGAACGATTAGGTTTTAAAAACGTTATGTCTTCTACTTTTGAACACGGTGGAGAAAAAGGCGGTATTGTGGCGATGATGAAAAAAAACGATATGATTGTAGAACTTTATCAAATGCCTAAAAAGGAATTAGCCCTCATCCGCAAACGCAAAGACGGGCATATTGACCACCTTGCTTTTGACGTATCGGATGTAGAAGCAACATTTAATTTATTGAAAATCAATGGTTTCCAAATCTTAGAAGCGGCACCTGTTTTTTTAGCATTTTGGAAAAAAGGTTGTAAATATTTCAATATTCTGGGACCCGATGGTGAAAGATTAGAATTTAACCAAATATTGTAAGTGTAACAAAATTTAGTTTTAAATGAAAGGTTGAATATTCATTTTACACGAATATTCAACCTTTTTTATTTAAGTGTGGTACGTTGGAATTGGGATTAAATCGGATTTTTTTGGGATTAAATGGGATTGATTTTTAAGATTTTTAGGATTTCCCCCTCAGTACGTGAATCGGCACAGATTGAACAGATTTGACGAGATTTCACAGATTTTTTTTGATTTTAAGTGTTT
>JBDKKX010000248.1:0-8044 GCA_039795795.1 Bacteroidota bacterium
TCAAAAAAAATCTCAGTACGTGACAAAAATACTTTTCGGCACAGCTGGAACAGATTCCACGAGATTTCACAGATTTTTTTTGGATTTTAAGCATTGAAAATCCAAAAAAATCTGTGAAATCTCGTGGAATCTGTTCCATCTGTGCCGAAAAGCCTTTTTGTCACGTACATCAAAAAAAAATAGAAACTTTATCGTTCCGCTTCTTTTTTGATGTGGTTCAACACCCTTTCGTGAATCGTATGAACGATAAAATCACTCCACAGCGTCCAATACATATCTGGTTTTATTTTATTGCGATACCAAGTTGTGCCTTCGAGTAACGTATTGCCATTGGGCAATTGCGTCAATTTGAATTGACCGCGCTCGGAAACCCAATAACCATGTAAATGATTCGGATGAATATCATAAAAACTTAATTCTTTCATCGGTTCAGGCTGTTCGGTCACGTCGAATTGCAACAAAGTCGGTTGTGCCCATTTCGTAATCGGTTCTACGAAACTACCCGTCGAAAAATTACAATGCCGAATCGCACCCACCCCTTGACCCTCTATTTTCGCATTTATCGGATACGCAATCCCCATTTTGAACATCAATTCCGTTGGTTCGTCCAATTGAGGGAATTCCACGACATTTTTCCACACTTTTTCAGGCGTTGCGCGAATTTCAACCCTTGTTATCACCGAACGCGGTGCATCTTTTACCTTTATTTTGTTTTCAAAAGCCATCAACATCGGGACAGATAGCATCGCTAAAAGCATTAAAACAGGAGGTTCTTTCACTGTCCCTTGTTTTAAAAACATCAGACCTATCTGATAACCTATCCAATTAAAAAATAATCCAATGGGTGCCGCCATCAAAACACAAATAACGCCTTCCCATGCAATCAGCAACAATCCCACACAAAAAATAAACAAACTGACATGAGATATGAGCCGTAATTCCTTTTTATCCGTCGGATTTTTGTAACCGTAAAGGACGGTCGAAGTAATGCCCATGACCAAAGGCAACCAAATAAACAGCCCAAAGGCATAATCCCGATATACAATTGTTGCCAAATACGCACACGCCCAGCCCAATGCGCAAGTCAAAAGGATAGCCAGAGCCTTTTTTGGGAGATTTTGGTTTGCTTCCATTGAATTATTTATTTTATATGATAGATAAACGGATTATTAAAAAACGGAATATAAGGTCGTCGGGGTTTAAACCCCGACGACCTTGCGATTTATCTGTAACTCAATCTACAATCATTTTAGCGGTATCCAGTGATTGCTGCAAAATATTATTTGGCAAATCCCGATATTCATACTGTTGATTGCGCAAACGCGGTTCAAAACCCGCTTCTCGAATCGCTTTTTGAATCCCATCCGCCGTGAATCGAAACGCTGCACCCGCCGCCGAAACCACATTTTCCTCAATCATAATGCTCCCAAAATCATTCGCGCCCGCATGCAGACAGGTTTGCGCCACCTGTTTCCCCACCGTCAACCAAGATGCCTGAATATTCTGCACATTCGGCAACATGACCCGACTCATCGCAATCATCCGCACATATTCATCCCCCGTGCAAGTATTTCGAGCGCGCTTCAATTTTTTCAACAACGTCCCTTCATCCATAAAAGGCCAAGGAATAAATGCCAAAAAACCTTTTGCCGTAACCGGTTTTTCCGATTGCACTTGTCGAATTTTCACAAAATGCTGCATTCTTTCCAAATTCGTCTCAACGTGACCAAACATCATCGTTGCCGAAGTCGTCAAATCCAACCGATGCGCCGCCCGCATGACATCCAACCATTCTTCCGCACCACATTTCCCTTTTGAAATCAACCGACGGACTCTATCATCTAAAATCTCCGCGCCCGCCCCCGGCAAGGAATCCAAACCCGCCGCCTTCAAATCGCGCAACACCGATTCGTGAGAAGCCTTTTCCAATTTAGCAATATGCGCAATTTCGGGCGGACCCAAAGCATGCAATTTCAAATTGGGATACAATTCCTTCAAATTTTTAAACAAATCGACGTAAAAAGCCAATCCTAAATCGGGATGATGCCCGCCTTGAAGCAATAATTGCTCCCCACCGAACTGAAAAGTCTCCTCAATTTTTTGACGATATTGGTCAATCGTCGTGATATACGCCTCCGAATGCCCTGGACGACGATAAAAATTACAAAATTTGCAATTCGCATTACAAACATTTGTCGTATTAGAATTGCGGTCGATGATCCAAGTGACCACCTTATGGCGTTCAGGCGCGAGTCGCTGCAAGCGCATCCGATTGCCGACATACATTAAATCAGCCGTTGGCGCGTTTTCAAAAAGGAAAACACCCTCTTCTGCTGTTAAAAAAGAGCCTTTTAAGGCTTCGTGAAGGAGCAGGTCTGTTTGCATAAGATTGAAATTGGCTTTTTTATGTGGACTAAACAATGGAAAAGGATTTTGAGTTTATGAATTTTCATTTTTTTTTGAAAATAGTGAAAACTATTTTTTTTGCGGCATTTCCAAAAAAAGTCCTACATTGCGGCGAATTTTGAAAAAATCATCCACCCGATGACGGTACAAACGTTACCTCAACCTCATTCCCCGCGCCGTTTTAGTGGCATTTTTTCGCTACTGGTCGTCATGACATTGGTGCTTCTCTTCTACCGAGACGACATCCTCGCGTACTATTACCTCAAAACCACTTGCCAAGAGCCGCGTAAACGCCTTTGGCGCGATTTTGATGTATCTATTCCCGTTGCTCGAGTGTATGGCATTGATGTCTCTCATTACTCTTGTCCGATTCAATGGAAAACAGTTAAAGAAAGCAATACCAATGGAGTACGCATTAGTTTTGCCTATATGCGTGCGACACGCGGCACTAAAATCGTCGATTATTTATTCCAAGAAAATTGGCAAAATGCCAAAGCGGTGGGTATGCCCAGAGGCGCGTATCATTTTTTTCGTTTTCATGAAAATGCGGAAGACCAAGCTGATTTTTTCCTCCGCACCGTGACCATAGAGAAAGGGGATTTACCCCCCGTTTTGGACATCGAACACGATAAAATCAATAATGACCGCAAAATGGATAAGGAAAAAATTCTACAAGGTATCGCCAATTGGCTCTCCAAAGTAGAGGATGAAACGGGCGTTACGCCAGTTATATATACAAATTTAGATTACTATAAAAATTATATTTCAGGTCGATTCAAACGCTATCCCGTTTGGATTGCGCGGTACAATGACCAAACCCCACCGCGTTTATCCGATGGTCGGCAGTGGTGGTTTTGGCAATTTTCAGAAAAAGCAAGGATAGATGGGATTTGTGAAAAAGTAGATATGAATGTTTTTTCAGGCGATTTGAATGCTTTGAACTTAACTCGAAAGAAATAAGTAATTGATATAAATTATTGATTATCAAACCTTTGGAAGGTTGAAAACCTTCCAAAGGTTGTAAAAGGTTGTATTCACTTATGCCTCATAATCCATTTCAATCGGCACATTAAATGCCGTGTTTAACCATTTTGGTAACGCTGATAGACCATTGCGATTATATTTGATTGTAGCATTTATGATTGAATTAAACCATCCTTGCAAAAACGGATGAGTCAATACTTGATAACCGAATATTTCTTTGTTCACGCGTTTATGGGTTTCTCGCTGAAAGGCTTTAAACATATTTTCAGAAAAATCTTGTTTTTCCAACGCTTTTTGTGCGAAATTCGCTGCAATATAGCCCGATAACATTGCCGTACCGATGCCTTCCCCCGTCAATGGATTGATTAAACTGCCTGCATCACCCGCCAATAAATAGCGGTCCCCATAATTTTTGCGTCGCCTCGAGGCTAAGGGCAAACCCCAACCTTGTGCTTTTTCAAGCGGCACTGCATTTTTGAAACGCGGCGCGAGATAAGGGTCATTTTTCAATAAATCGGCAAAAGCGACGCGTAAATTCACTTTTTTCTTACGAATGACCTCACTCGTCATTCCAAAACCGACATTCGCTTCTCCATTCGGCAAAGGAAATATCCAAAAATAACCCAATGGATAATCCTTTGGAAAATAGACTTCTAACAAACCTTTGGGGTGCATGCCTTCAATGCCACTATGATATTGTCGCAATGCCGCCGCGTAATGTTTTCTATCAATTTTGCGCTCCGACAAATGCCGCAAGACCACAGAATGGTCACCATCCGCGCCTATCACTAATTTGGTGATAGTTTGATAAGTTACGCCGCCTTGTATCATTGTTATTTTCACGCCATCGGATACCCGTTCAATTGTTTTGACTTCTGTATTCAATTGTAAATCAGTGTATTGTGTATCCAATTTTTGGATTAGAAAGTGGTCAAAATGAAGTCGTTTCGCAGTCAAAAACATTGGAAATGGTATTTCTGTCCCTTTCGGTTCATAAAGCATGTCGTTCACCAAACCATTCGGTGCAATGAATCTTGCGCCCCAGGCTTCGTTATATTGATTGGGGGTTTCCACGAGTGCTTGCACCAAACGCGGGTCTAATTGATTCAACACACGCATTGCTTTTAAATCTAATCCGTCTCCGCAAATTTTATCACGCGGAAATGTATCTTTATCCAACAATAAGTGTGGAATGCCCATTTTGGCTAAAAACAAAGCGGTGGTCGCGCCTGCGGGACCTGCGCCTACGATACAAATATCTATTTTTTCGGGGATGGTACGCATCGATTTGTCTTTATATTTTACATTGAAAAAATATTAAAATATGTATAATGTTTTAGATCAACGGTTTGTATCAAGTAGGAGTCCGATGATATAGATTCAGCTGCAAATGTACTGCAAAATGTGGATGTGTTCGTTAAAATATTTTATTTCAGAAATTGTGACCAAAGTGCTTAACTTTGTTTTTTATCAAACATAATTCAAATGATGTGGTACACTGAAATTGGGATTAAATCGGATTTTTTTAGGATTAAATGGGATTGATTTTTAAGATTTTTAGGATTTATCCGATTAAAAGACTGCAAATCCTAAAAATCTTAAAAATCAATCCCATTTAATCCTAAAAAAAATCCGATTTAATCCCAATTCCAGTGTACCACACCTCTTAAGTTAAACAGAAAAATTATGAATGAAAAACAATTAAAGTCAGTCAGTAAAAAATTAAGTTACATTTTGCGGCATCATCCTGATTCGGTCGGATTGGCGTTGGACGAAAAGGGTTGGGTCCGCGTCGAGGCATTATTAAAGGCTGTCGGCATAGAACAAACTGTTTTGGAAACCGTTGTCGCGGAAAATGATAAAAAACGGTTTGCCTTCAACGAGGATAAGACCATGATTCGAGCGAGTCAAGGACATTCTATTCCAATTGATTTGGGTTATGAACCGTCCATTCCACCCGAAATTTTATATCATGGTACCGCCAGTGCTCATTTGAAAAGCATTCAAAATCAAGGACTTATCAAAGGAAGTCGGCATCATGTACACCTGTCGGCGGATACAGACACGGCGCGCAAAGTGGGCATGCGGCATGGTTTTCCAGTGATATTGACGGTTTTGGCAAGTCAAATGGTCGTGGATGGTTATGCTTTTTTTGTATCTGAAAATGGCGTTTGGCTGACCGAAAAGGTGCCGCCGCGTTATTTGAAATTTTAATTCTATATTGGGAAATTCAAAAAGGTACATTTTAAAGTCACAAAAGACCTCATTTGACGATACTATTATGGTGTGTTTTTGAAAGTAACAAAGTTTCCATGCGAAAAATTTGTTAAAAGCATTTTTTAACGGATAATAAATTACATTTGTTCTCCATTCACATCGAAAATGGGTTAAAATGTTAATTTAGCCCAATTATTTTCAAAAAAAAATCAAAAAAAAAATTTTAATTTAAAAAACAATTCGCATCTTTACATTGTTTTTCATGCAAAATATACATCAAAAGAGGCAGATTCGAGCTAAAAACCCTACTAAACAATTGTTTTACGCCGAGTCACAAAGTTTTTTTCCGAAAAAATCGTTAATAACGTTAACGATGTGTTAATGAACATTTTTAAGAGAATCTTTTGTTGTTACTTTGCGTCTATATATTAGAAGCGACAAGATAAAAAACTTAAAAAAGCTGAAAAGTCAGCGACATCGCAAGTTCAAAAGTTCAAAGAAATTCACAGTCTTTTAAAGACTTCGATAAAGAATATGTTCATGGGATTATAAGTTTGTTGTTTTGGTCGCCTCGTTTCAGTACGCGGCGACTTTTTTCCCATGATTGCGCAAGTTTTAAAGTTAGTAAGTCGGTTTCCCGACAAAAAGCATGAAATTTAGAAGCATGAAAAAATAAGTTAACCCGATTCTAAAAAAGTACCGAGCAGGTGGTGTTAGAGAATCAAAGCAGATTCGGTACTTTTTTAAGGTCGCTATGAAAAGATTTCCCTGGTTTTAGTTGGTTTTGTTTGTAATGGTGAAGAGGGCAGCAAAAAAAACTGCCTTCTTTTTTTAAAAAAATACTACGTTAAGTATATTAACAATATATAAATAATTGATTGACAGATTTTTAAAAATTAAATTTTGTCACTTATAGAATAAGTTTAACCCGATTTTAAAAAAATATCAAGCAGGTGGTGTGAAGGATTTAAGAGGATTTGAATATTTTTTTAAGGTCGCTATGAAAAGATTTCCCTGGTTTTAGTTGGTTTTGTTTGTAATGGTGAGGAGGGCAGCAAAAAACTGCCTTCTTTTTTTTTGCCCATCCGTTTCGTGTTCCAAAAAAATACTTAATTTTGCCTCTTTAAAAAATAAAAATTAAGATAATCAATTGATTTTCAATGGGAAGAGCATTTGAA
Organism: Bacteroidota bacterium; assembly: GCA_039795795.1. GTDB lineage: Bacteria > Bacteroidota > Bacteroidia > Chitinophagales > Saprospiraceae > JAAFJT01. The sequence goes on from JBDKKX010000248.1 coordinate 6,786, forward strand.
TACCGAAAAGCGTCTAAGTTGAAACGCTGGGCAAGTATGGCGAAAAATTTCACGAAAGTCGGTCGTGAAATCGCTATTGCTATCAAGGAAGGTGGCGCAGACCCCAATTATAATTCTCGTTTGCGGCTTGCCATCCAAAATGCAAAGTCGTTTAATATGCCAAAAGTCAATGTGGATAATGCTATCAAACGCGCTACCGCTAAAGATGCCGATAATTATGCGGAAGTGGTGTACGAAGGCTACGGTCCGCACGGGGTTGCTGTGCTTGTGGAGACGACGACCAATAATCCAACGCGAACCGTTGCGAATATTCGAATGTATTTCAATCGCGCACATGGTTCGTTAGGGACTTCGGGTTCGGTCGATTACATGTTTAACCGCAAAGGCATCTTCAAAATCAAGAAAAATGGACTCGAATTAGAGGAAATTGAGTTAGATTTGATTGATCATGGCTTGGACGAGGTCAAAGAGGAAGAAGATGAATATATCCTTTACACGAATTTTACGGATTTTGGTTCGATGCAAAAAGCGTTGGAAGAGCGCAAAATTGAGGTCGTCAACGCAGAATTGCAACGCATTCCAACCGTTTCAAAGCAATTGACGGACGAACAAGTGGAAGATGTTATCAAATTTTTGGATAAATTGGAGGATGATGAAGATGTCGCAAATGTGTTTCATACAATGGACATGGGCTAATTCCTTTTAAACTGTGATCCATTGGCTTAGTACGGGACAAAAATACTTTTTGGCACAGATTGAATTGATTCAACGAGATTTTCACAGATTTTTTTTGTTTTAACGTTTAAAAATCAAAAAAATCTGTGAAAATCCGTTGAATCTGTTCCATCTGTGATGAAAAGCCTTTTTGTCCTGTACTAAATGCTTTCTTAATTCCTAAAATGCCTTCATTTCTAATGCCGCCTAAAATACCCCACAACAGATGTTATTCATTTAAAATCAATTATTTATCAATATGAAAATTGCACTTGCCCAATTAAATTATCACATTGGCAACTTTGAAGGCAATCTTGCGCACATGCAGGCGGCGGTTGTCAAAGCCAAATCGTTGAAAGCGGACATCATCGTTTTTGGCGAACTTGCTACTTGTGGTTATCCGCCTCGAGATTTCCTCGAATTTGATGATTTTATTAAAAAATCTTACGATTCGGTAGAAGCTTTGGCGAAAATGGCTCAAAATATTGCGATAGTCGTCGGGTCGCCGTTTAAAAATCCGCGCATTGAGGGAAAAGACTTATATA
>JBDKKX010000249.1:0-8012 GCA_039795795.1 Bacteroidota bacterium
ATGGACAAGTGACGGTTATCGGGATTGCCAAACAATTGGAGGAGATTTTTTTCCCGCACGATGCGATACCTTTATATATAGACAAAAAATCGGAATCTTTGAAATTGATTCAACAATGTCGGAATGAGGCACATCGTTTTGCGATTACTTTCCATCGAGACCAACGGTCTAAAAATTTTATTAAATCCGAACTTACTGATATTCAAGGGATTGGAACGAAAATGGCGGAAAAATTATTGACGCATTTTGGTTCGACAGAGCGCGTTCGGAATGCGACGCAAGCGGATTTAGAAGCAATTGTTGGGAAAGCGGCGGCTTTGCTTGTTTTGAAACATCTATGGGTGTGATATTTTCCCGCCGATTTCGCGGATGACTTCGCCGATTTTCGCAGATTTTTTTTTATAAATACCGTTTTTTGAAACCTTCCAAACGGTATTTATATCGAAAATTTTATCATCGAACTCACATTGAATTAATGACAATGCGTTTTTATGGAATAAAATAAATCGTTAATCTAAGTTGCGTGGTGGTTGGAATTCGGATTAAATGGGATTTTTTTAGGATTAAATAGGATTGATTTTTAGGATTCATTGGATTGAAATCTTGAAAAAATCCAATGAATCCTAAAAAATCAATCCTATTTAATCCAAAAAAATCCCATTTAATCCAAATTCCAGCGTACCACACAACTTGAATTAGTTATATTTGCTTTTTTATTGTAAACCATATTTATGCAAATTGTCAAAACTCATTTTTGGGCAGTCCTCTATTGTTGTATCTGCTCCGTGCAAGTCGTTGCGCAGAAACCGAAAACGACTTGGAAAACGCTCCGACAACAAGGTGCGAATTTTTACACCATTCAAGACACTTTTCTACAACAAAACGCGCTTTTGTTACAGGAATTTGAACAAGATTTGCCGCATCACGAGGGTCGGGAAGCGGGTAAATATAATTCAATTATCAAATATAATCGTTGGGCAAATTATGTTCGTCCGCGCATGTTAGAGCAGGGCGGCAATTTGAGTGCCCTCACAGCAGGGAATGTACGCGCTTTAACGGCTCGAACTTCGGAAGTGCAGCCGCGTTCTACTGCCTATTGGCAACTTTTAAGCCCGAATGGTACGCCCACAAATGGCGGGAGTGGGCGTATCAATGCCATTCGCGTCCACCCGACTCAACCCAATACCATTTTTGCTTGTTCTCCTGCGGGTGGCTTATGGCGGTCGTTGGATGGCGGCAATGCTTGGACGAATGTAACGGATGATATTGGGATTTTAGGCTGTTCGGATGTGGTGTTCGCACCCAATGACCCTAATACGCTTTATTTGGCAACGGGCGATGCCGATGCTTCGAGTAGCTATTCCACTGGCGTATTTAAATCCACCAATGGCGGAACGACTTGGACTCCCACCGCCTTAACCTATTTGGCGGGACAAACGGTGGTTTTATCGCGTTTGTTGATAAACCCGATGGATGGTAGCATTTTAGTATCGGGCAGCAATGGGATTCACCGTTCTACCAATGGCGGACAATCTTGGCAACAGGTTTCCACCACTAATACTCGGGAATTGACCTTTAGCGCGACCAATCCAGCCATTGTTTTTGCGACTTTATATCTGCCGAATCCTGCACGGAGTCTTTTGTCGCGTTCTTCGGATGGCGGCAGCACTTGGGCAGTTGTGTCTGAGGGTTTGCCCGTCAGCGGCTGCGAACGCGCCGCGATTGCAGTCACGCCTGCCGACCCGAATCGGGTTTATTTGTTGATAGCCAACGAGACCAACCATGGTTTAAAAGGCTTATATCGTTCCACAGATATGGGCATATCGTTTACCGATATGAACGTATCTTCTAATTTATTAGGTTGGAACGCGCTGGGTTCAGACCAAGGCGGGCAAGGTTGGTATGATTTGGCATTGGCAGTATCGCCCACCAATCCCAATATCGTTTTTACAGGCGGCGTGAATATTTGGAAGTCGGTCAATGGCGGACAATCTTTTGAAATTGCAACGCATTGGTCGGGCGATAATGGCTTACCGCGTGTGCATGGCGATATACACCATTTGCTATTCAATAGCAATACGCTTTGGGTTGCGTGCGACGGGGGCGTGTTCAAAACCCCGAATACAGGTACGACTTGGGAAGATAAAAGTCAATCGTTAGCGATTGCGCAATTATATGGTTTTGGCAGTTCGCCCACCGACCCGAATCGCGTTTTAATGGGTTTGCAAGATAACGGGACGAATTTGATGACGCAATCTGGGAGTTGGTCGGAAGTTTTAGGCGGGGATGGGATGCAATGTTTTTTCGACAGAACCAACCCAATGAATGCTTTTGCATCCATTTATGATGGCGAATTACAACGGTCTTCCGATGGCGGACAACATTTTAGTCCAATCTACACGTTGCCGAGTGGCAATTGGGTTACGCCTTGGTTGCAAGACCCTGTCGCACCCAATACTTTATACGCGGGCGCGAAGCAACTTTTCAAATCTACGGATTTGGGGAATCAGTGGAAGCAAATTAGTTTTTTTTCCGAAACCGAACCCATCAATGCGATTGAAGTGGTGCCTTCCAATCCTCAAATCCTCTATGTTTCCAAAGGCGTGCATCCCACTCAAAGAACGCGTTACAAGCCTACCATTTATAAAACTACCAATGGCGGTACGAATTGGACAACTTTAGCTTTGACGAATTTCCCTGCCAATGCGCCAATCGTTGCTTTACACGTAGATATAAATAATTCAGAAATTGTATATGTTGGTTTAGCCAGTTATGCGGGTACGTCGGTGTATCGCTCTACGGATGGTGGACAAACTTGGACTCCTTTTTCAATGGGTTTGCCCCAAGTCCCTGCCAATTGTTTCGCTACCGCCCTCGGGCATCCGGACGGCGAAATTTTCGTGGGCACGGACATTGGCGTATATCGATATACCAATAGTTTGGCGCAGTGGGAATCTTTTAGCCAACAATTGCCTGCGGTATCGGTCAGTAAATTGGAAATTTTTTATCCGACTTCCAAATTACGGGCGGGCACTTATGGGCGCGGTTTGTGGGAATCTATTTTACCGGGCTACAACATCTCGCCGACGGTGCAATTAACCGCGCCCGTTGATGGACAAGGGTTTTCAACCCCGAATCCAATCCCTTTTGCCGCTACTGCACGAGATTTGGATGGCAAAATTAAACACGTACAGTTTTATCGGCAGGGCGTGCTGGTTGCGACAGACAGTATCGCGCCTTACGAATTTCAATGGATGAATCCAACGCTGGGTACGCATTCCATCTTTGCAAAAGCGGTCGATGATAGTCTGAGCGTTGCGACGACCCCAACCATTACGATAACCGTCATCGGTCGAAATGACGCAGCTTTAATCGGCGTTCAGGCACCGTATCAACTGGCTTTGACCGATACCGTCTCGCCCGTCCTGCAAGTGCAAAACGTTGGAAGCCAACCTTTGACTGCCTTAACCATTGATTATCAATTAGATAATCAAGCCATTCAAACCTATACATGGAGTGGACAAATCTTGCCTCAAGCGAAGGCAACCATTACATTACCCTTTTTGCGTTATGGGATTGGCAGGCATCAATTCAAAGCGTACCTCACTCGAACCAATCAAGTCGCAGATGAATATCCGTTGAATGATACCATTCAAAGTCGTTTTTCGTATTACAAATTCGATGAATGTGCTGATAATTTTGAACCCAATAACCATTTCGCAACCGCCATACCAATCCCTGTGAATACCCTCGTGCATTCCAAATTGGCGACCCAAGGCGATGAAGATTTTTTTATGTTCACAACGAGTCGCGCAAAACCTTATTTTAAGGTTTATTTAAAGGATTTACCGACGGATTTTGATTTTGAACTTTATCAGTACAATGCTCAGACGCAAAATATGGATTTATTAGGCATCGCTGCACAAGCGTCGTTAAGACCCGAATTATTGACATGGGAGTATTCCTTAGATGCTTGTACCTATTATGTGCGCGTCTATAATCATTACAATAAAGATAGTTGTTATACATTATTCGTTGATAATTATGAAATTCCGAAATATGATATGAGTATAGAAGCCCTTTTACCTCCTCGATTTGGGATAGATCGATATGCCTCTACTGCGAAAATCATGGCAGAATTGGGCGTTTTGGTTAAAAATAAGGGCAATCGACCTGTGAATGAACTCTTGCTTAAAATAGAATATAAAGAGGATGGGTTACTGAAAGAGGCGGGTATTATCCAAACTTTTGCGCGTCCATTGATGCCCAAGGATACTTTCTCGCTGTATGGCGCACCTTTCCAAACCAAAGATGGCAATCAAATTCCATATCGCGTGTATTTCAAGCGTCCAAACAATCTTAACGATGTTGATGTGAATCGAGCGAACGACACTATGGCAGGGACTTATAACGCTCAGAGTGTGATAAATGTGCGATTGCACGCGCCTGATGATTATTCAGAACGCATTTATAAACCGACGGATACAATTGTGCTCGCTGCCATTGCCTTAACTTCACAGCCTTATTTCATTACCAAAGTCGAATTTTACGATAATGGCAAACTCCTCGTCACGGATTCCCTCGCGCCTTATCAATTTCGTTGGATGAACGCGCCGCTTGGCAGGCATGAAATTGTTGCCAAAGCATATAATAATGCAGGCGTTTGGGCTTATAATACTCATTTTAATTCCAATGCTGCGGTTTCTGTTATATACGTTGCTCATACTTTGGATGCAGGCATCGTACAATTGGCGAATGAACGCGATTTTAGGGTTTACGATTCGATAAAGCCCGCCGTTAGAATCCGCAATTATGGCTCAACGGTTTTAAATAGTTTCACTTGCTCGTACCAATTAGATAATCAACCGATTGTAACTCAACGATTTGCCAATTTGAAATTAGCAACAGGGGATTATCAATCCGTCACATTGCCGTTACTGCGCCTTAAAAAAGGAGCGCATCAATTCCGCGTTTGGGTGCACGCCCCTAATAATGGAACCGATTTGTACGCCAAAAATGATACAGTTGTGTTGAATTTTCAATACAATATAGAAAATTTTGCACAATGTTCCAGTGATTTTGGGGATAATTACAGTCAATGGAGTCCTACTCCGATTCCCATGAATCAAGAAGTGCGTTGCGACCCTTTGCAGACCACTCGATATTATCGGTTTAGAACCACCAATCAGCAACCCCATTTTACGATTCAGTTGGATGAGTTTTCAATGGATTACGAGTTGAATGTTTATACATTCGATACGCTGACGCACGAAGTAAGTCCTGCGTTTAAAACCATAATAACGCCCTATCACCTTTTAGTGGACATGGAGGAGTCTGGTACGTTTATCGTTAGCGTAACGCCTACGAAATATTTTACAGGCATGCCGCAAGCTGATTGTTATCGGCTTCGAGTGAATCCTTTTGGAGACCCGAAAATCGTGCGGGAAAGTGGGGATATTGGAATTGATAGTATCTTAGTATCGCCCATAGTGCATCAAATTTGGAATACTTTCGGGGCTCGGATCCGCAATTACGATACCTTGCCGATACCTGCTAAGGAAATCATACGGTTTTCATTTGAAGTAGATAATGGATATCCTGTGCCGAGCTACGTTCTTTTGGAACAACCGTTACCGCCACGAGGAACGGTTATTGGATATCTGGCAGGAGGTTTTCGTCCGGGCGAGCATCACATAACGGCTTATATTCAAGATAGGTATGGCAAGTTGAATCGAGTGCTTTCTAATGACACTGCTCGCGCTACCTTTCGATACATTGTGCCTACAGAGGTCACGTTGAGCGCGCCTGTGGACGATGTGATTATCCCTGTGGGAACGCCTATCTCAATTAATGCGGCGGCTACTTGCGATGCAACGGTGGGCATTTCAAAGATAGAATTGTACCGAGATTCGATACTTTTGACCAGTATCCCAGGCAGTTCCGTCCAATTTCAATGGCAGAACGCGCCCAAAGGCATGCACCGATTGCGCGCAAAAGCCATGGATAATCAAGGCAATATAACTTATTCCAATCTTGTACGCATTTATGTTGCCCAAGAGGTGGATGCGGGAGTCGTAGGCATGCAATCCACTTATGAATTGTGGGTCGGCGACACGACTCCTTCCCAAGTGAAAGTGCGTAATTTTGGTAAAAACATTTTAACGAAATTGCGCGTACACAGCCGTTTGGATAATGGAGCAGAAAATATCGTGAATTTGACGGGGCTTCAATTGGCATCCGACCAATTACGGACCGTTACCTTAGGGCGATTCCCAACGCCGATGCCAATAGGCAAACATGTTTTGACGATTTGGACGAGCCTGCCCAATGGGGTGGAAGATTTAACGCATGGAAATGATACATTTCGTTATTCCTTTGACAACAATAGCCGAGCGATTTGTCAAAATTTTGGAGAAGTGAATAATGATTTCGACCATCCGACCCCCATTGCAACCGATTCGGAGATTCGGAAACGTTCTACCCCTGGCATCGACGAGTGCTTTATATTCAAAACGACGCGCAATCGCCCACAATTCAGCGTATATTTAGATGAAACCGATGCGCAATTTGATTTAAGCATCTTTCAATATGATAGTTTGAGTCATTTTTGGAATGAAATATACCGTTCGGTTGGCAAGAATCCAATTTGCCATTATGTAAAAAACCTCGGTTCAGGCACGTATTACATGCAGACGCGCGGTCAAATTGATTCAGCGACTTGTTACCGCCTTCGGATACTGACCAGTGATAAATTGCAATACGATGCAGGCATAGACAGCGCGCAATATGTTTCGATGGAGGTAACGAAGCCCGAAACTTATCCCCTCATTTATATCAAAAATTATCAAAATCGAACGATACCGAATCTTCGGGCGGAAGTTTTCATAGACAATAAAAGATTTGACGAGTACCCCATTGAAAATTTGGGTGCTTATAGCACGTACGCGCTTTCCTTGCGCCTTTCGGGGTATCTCTATGGCAGCCACCAAGTGCGTGTTGTTTTGAAAGCGGGCAATGGTACAATCGATACGAATCCGTTAAATGATACCTTCCGTTTTGGAATTCGGTCCGTAAGTTTGCCACAAGTGAGTTTATCCGCACCAGAGTTTGTGCGGGCAGGCGGGCAGATAACTTTATCCGCCACCGCGACGGACGAAAGTGAAAGCATTTCAAAAGTAATGTTTTTTAAAAATGATACATTATTAGGGACAGCCACCGCTGCACCCTATCAATTCAAATGGGAAAAAATTCCGATAGGTACATATTTGTTGACAGCGAGCGTGTATAACCTTTGGCAAAAGCGTCAAACGAGCCAAACCATTGTGCTTCAATCTGTTGCGAATATCCCGCCCCAAGTACAATGGACTTTGTCGGAAGACCAAATGCCTTTTTCGGGTTATACTTATGCGGATAAAATACCATTGACTGCAACTGCGAAGGATGCAGATGGAAGCGTCGTTGCGGTACAATTTTACAAAGGGGCAACTTTAATTGGCGCGGATAGTATTGCACCTTATGAGTATTCATGGGAGCACGCGCCTGCGGGCATCCATCGAATGACGGTCAAAGCGATAGATAATCAAGGCAGCGTTCAAAGCGATTCGAGTTTAACGCTCCGCGTTTTGCCGCAGGTGGATTTGGCGATAGTCAGTGTCGAACAGGATCAAATAGGTTATAATTGGGTCTCTTCGCCTTTTCACGTCGATATTCAGTTTCAAAACAAAGGTTCGGTCACGGCAGCTGTCGCATCCATTGCTTATCAATTAGATAACAATCCTCCAGTCTTTAAGGAAGGCAATTGGTATTTGCAAGGGAATGAGAAAACATCGTTTTTATCCCAAACCTTGTCTCCAAATGGCAATCGACAACATCAGCTGAAAGTGTGGATAGCAAACCCTCGGGCAGATGAAAATCCGTCGAATGATACCTTGATTTATCGTTTTGGGTATCAAGATTGTGGCAATAATTATGAAAATCAAGTCAATGTGCCTTTACCCGTTCGGCAATACCTG
>JBDKKX010000250.1:0-8002 GCA_039795795.1 Bacteroidota bacterium
ACAGGTTTCTTAACAGAGCACGCCATAGGCTAATTCGCGCAAAAGGGGCTTTTGGGCAAAGAAAAATCATTGCAGTCAAAGCATAGCGCAAGCTAATTCGCTCAAAATACTACTTCTAAGCAAAGCAATAAACAATTGATTTTCAATTATTTACGAACTATTAAGCCATTGCGGGCAAGGTTGAAAGTGGGTGCGTTGTTCCATAATGCAAATTATTGGTTAGCAAAAATAAATGATTTACATATATTAAAATTATTGCTGCAAAAATAGAGGTGTTTTTGGAGCAATAGTGGGGCGTTTTGGGGAAAATTGGGGTGTTAAGTATTTTTTTTCGGTCTTTTTAAATACCATCGGTTCGCCGTAGGCTTCGGATAACCTAATTTTTCACAAATCAAGTGAATTTGTTCCAAAGTTAGAAAGCCGCGCTCTAATTGGAGGTTTAATTTTTTGAGCTTGCAGTAGAGCGTTTTGCGGTCGCATTCTAAATACAGCGCGAGCTCTTGGCGTGTAAAATTCATTTTCATTTTAAAAAGGTTCGTTAATTAGAAAAATAGTTGAGTTTAATAATTTGATAATCAATACTTTATAATGATTTTAATGGAGAAAATATAGCAAGGGCTTGCAATTGCGTTACAACACAATTGTTTCGTCATTTCGCACAACAAAATTTAAAGGAGCATTTTAGGCGTGTGCCAAAAAACGAACCAATATTTGATTTGAATAATTATACTAAAAGTTTTGAGGCGCAATGGACTGGACGCAATGGACTGGACGCAATGGACTGGACGCAAGCAACGATTTCGTTGGAAATGCAAAACAAAGTAATGTGTTGAACACCATGTGTTGTTAGAGTTTGAATTAATTACAAATAGCTGGTTCATTAAATGACAACACAAAGTTAATATATGTTTTTATTAAAAACAAATTTCAATTATACTTTTTTTTTAAATATTTAATCTAAGTTTCGTGGTGGTTGGAATTCGGATTAAATAGGGTTTTTGGGGATTAAATAGGATTGATTTTTAGGATTCATTGGATTGAAATCTTGAAAAAATCCAATGAATCCTAAAAAATCAATCCTATTTAATCCTAAAAAAATCCCATTTAATCCAAATTCCAGCGTGCCGCACAACTTGAATTATTTAAAATAATGCTTGCCTTCCTACCATTTATAATTTTTGTACAAAAAAATCAATTCGGAATCGTATCTTTGCGGCGTTTTTGGATTCCAAGCAGTAAAAATGGAATCTTTTTTGCGTAATCCATTGAAAATCAATTCAAATAATTTCAATAATACCAGAATTAAGATGTCAAAACAAAAAGCGGGTAAAAGAACTTTTACCATGATTAAGCCTGATGCAGTGGCTGCGGGCAATATTGGTGCGATATTAAAAGATATTTGTGCGGCGGGTTTCAAGATAGTCGCGATGAAATACACGCAATTGTCGGCTGCGAAAGCGGGCGAATTCTATGCGGTGCATAAAGAGCGTCCTTTTTATGGGGAATTAGTGTCTTTTATGGCGAGTGGACCGATTGTAGCGGCGGTTTTGGAAAAGGAAAATGCAGTAGCGGATTTTCGCACGTTGATTGGCGCGACGAATCCTGCAAATGCCGCACCTGGCACTTTGCGCGCTAAATATGCGAAAAGTATGGGTGAAAATGCGGTTCATGGTTCGGATTCGGACGAAAATGCAGCGATTGAAAGCGCATTTCACTTCGCGGGAACGGAAATGTTTGCTTAAACAACACCAAAATTGCGTCAATTTTTCCAAATTGACGCAATTTTTGGTCGTTTTTATTGCCTTTCACCTCCCGAAATCAACCGTCCTGTTCCTTGTAAAATTACCACTTATTTTTTCATCTTTAAAACCATCCATCCTCTATGAAAGCAAAGATTGGTTTATTGCTCCTTATGTTTTTTTTCATCGTCGGCACAACGACGACATCTGCTCAAAAAGAGTATGTTTGGGAAAAGTACAAATTAGGGATTACGCTGCCCAACGATTTTAAGGTTATCACCAACACTAGCGACGAATTTGAGTGTGATGGCATTGGGATGCACCTTTACATCCACATTTATGAAGATGAAAAAGTGGATTTTAAACAAATGGTCAAAGAAACCCACGATCTTTCCAAAAGATTAGACTTTGACTTGACCGAAGAAGTTCATGACTTCATAGACGACGATGGTTTTGAAGGGCGTTATGTTTTGGGGAAGAAAGACGGGCATCAAGTGATGTTATGTGGGATGATTAACACGAAGTCTGCTGCTAATTTTTGGGTTTTCATCGTGTTTGAAGACGGTGACCACACGGCAGAAAAAGATGGTTTGGCTATCTTGCACAGTATTTCGCAGCATTAAAACTTTGTCGTTCCGCAGGAAACGTTTCCTGCGGAACGACAAATTATAGCGTTGAAAATAAATATTGCTTATCTTTGCATCCCGTTGAATTCTATTTTTTAACTCATTCAAACTTACGTTCATCCAAGCAAACAAATGAAATTTTACATTTATTGCCTAAGCGTTTTAGGAGTGGTTAGTTGCACCTCCAAGTCCGAAAAAGGGAAGGTTGTCACCACGACCACTCCTACAAGCACACCTGTTGCTGTTGCCGCCACTCCACAAGCCGCCGTTCCACCCGTTGCTGCCCCAAAAGCTGCCTCTGTGAGTGCGGATTGCCAAAGAAAAGGTGCCGTTATTGCCAAATTTGAACAAAACAATGCGGTTTTTGAGCGATTGCAAAACGACAAAAAAACGCAAGAATGGTTGAAAATCACCACCAAAGACGGCAGTTGTAAAATCATTGACAGCCTCGCAGATGCGAATCATGAGTCGGTGCGTTTCGAGGATTGGGATAAAGATGGTTTGAAAGACCGAATTAACGACTCGAAATGGTCTTACGAAGTGGCTTTATTCAACCCGAAAACCAATGATTTTTCTCGTCCGATTGAAGGTTCTTTTAGTGGAGAACAGTCGGATTATGACAAAGCAAGAGGCTTGAGAAGCCAATTTATGGAAAACAAAAGAGGCGGTACGTATGAATTGTATAAAATCAGCGATTTGAAAAAGGTCGTGTATTGCCAAATCAGCGTAGAAGAGGGCGATGGCGAAACGCCAACCATCAGAGTCGTGAACAAAAAAGGTGCCTCCGAAGCATCATCTACTCAAGTGGTTCTCAAAACCGACCCGTCACTCCTTAAAGCGGCTAAACCCATTAATGGAGAGGATTCGGAAGTCGCGTCCAAACGCTTGAAAGCGGCTATTGAAGCATATTGGCGGAAAAATGAAGCGGTGTTTTTGCCGAAATAAGGCGAGCGAGTCGTCCATTAGATTGTCATTCCGCAGGAATCTTGTTTCCTACGGAATGACAAAAGATTTTTACGGAATGGCAAACATAAAATATTGATTATCAATCATTTAAGGAATTAGTTTATTACTTATCGCCCTAATTATAGGTGTCAATCCATTAAAAAAGATTCGATTGCCAAATCGTATCCCTTGATGCCAAAACCAAAAAGAACTCCTTTGCAAACGGCACTCAAATAACTATGATGTCGAAAAGATTCTCTCGCATGCACATTTGAAATATGGATTTCAATCACAGGCGTTTTCACACCCGAAATCGCATCTCGAAGCGCGACCGATGTATGCGTGTATGCACCTGCATTCATGATAATGCCAGTCGCTGAAAATCCAATTTCATGAATTTTGTCTAACAACGCGCCTTCTGAATTGCTTTGGAAATAGTGTAATTCGACCTTATTTTCAAATTTTTTTTGCAAAATCTTGAAATAATCCTCGAAAGTTTGGCTACCATAAATTTCTGGTTCTCGTCTGCCCAGCAGGTTCAAATTGGGACCGTTGATAATATATATTTGTTTCATAAACGTTATTAAAACCCACACCTAACAGGTTTTCCAAACCTGTTAGGTGTAGTAAAATCCACACCTAACAGGTTTGGAAAACCTGTTAGGTGTGGGTGATTTAATTTAAAAATCTAAAACAATTAAGTGTGTACTGTTTTGGGCTGCAAAGTAGTTAATGCGTGTCTCAATTTTGAAATTAACGCATCCACATCCTGTTTCGTCACATTCAAAGGCGGTAATAATCGAAGTGTATTCGGTTCAGAAGCAGAACCCACAAATACTTTTTCATTGAAAACCAATGCTTTACGCAATGCTGCCACTGGAAAATTAAACTCTACTCCTATCATCAAACCTAATCCGCGTACTGCTTTTACGCCTTGCAACGATTTCAATTGTCGCATCGCATAATTGCCCAAAGTTGCCGCATTTTCAACCAAAAATTCAGATTTTAACACATCTAACACTGCAATTGCAGCCGCACACGCCAAATGAGAACCCCCAAATGTCGTCCCCAACAAACCATGTTTTGCCTTAAACTTAGGATGAATCAACAACGCGCCGATTGGAAAACCATTGCCCATGCCTTTTGCCGTCGTCACCAAATCGGGTTGAATATCGGCATATTGATAGGCAAAAAATTTGCCCGAACGACCATAACCCGATTGAATTTCATCCAAAATTAAAATCGTATTCGTTTGATTACAAAGGGTTTGTAATGCTTTTAAAAATGTAATCTCTGGAATGTGAATGCCGCCAATGCCTTGAATCCCTTCTACAATCACCGCACAAACATCCCCTTTCAAAACCGATTTTTGGACACTTTCAAAATCATTTAAATCAAAAAATTCTTTTTCAAAACCTTCGTTTATCGGCGCAACAATTTTAGGGTCAGGTGTGATGTTGACCGCCGCAGAAGTACGTCCGTGAAAGGCTTTTTTGAAAGCAATTACCTTTTTGCGCCCATTGTGAAAAGACGCTAATTTTAACGCATTTTCATTCGCTTCCGCGCCCGACGAAATCAAAAACAATTGATAATCATTAAGTTGTGAAAGCTCACCGAGCTTAGTAGCCAATTCGTGTTGCAACGAATTTTGAATACTATTGGAATAAAAACCCAAATTTTGGAGTTGCTCCGTGATTTTTTGGATGTAATGCGGATGCGAATGACCGATGCTGATGACCGCATGTCCGCCGTAAAAATCCAAATATTCCGTACCTGCCGCATCATACACCCGCGCACCCGCGCCGCGAACAGGCTCTATATCATATAAAGGGTAAACGTCAAATAATTTCATTAAATTAATTTTTTATTAAGTAGAGACGCGATTTATCGCGTCTTGCCCATTTTTATTCCCATTCAGCCTTTTTTTCAGTATTTTTACAAAAAAGGCTGAAAAATGGGCAAGACGCGATAAATCGCGTCTCTACGATTTTCTATTTAATCTTTACTATGTCTTCTATGTACCTATGTGTTCATTAAAATGCAACTGCTTTTAATTTCAAACCTTCTGTCTCAGGCAATCCAAACATTAAGTTCATATTCTGAACTGCTTGTCCCGACGCGCCTTTCAACAAATTATCTATCATGCTGATAATCAATACTTTATCATCATGTTTGGAAACATAAATCAAACTTTTATTCGTCCCAACCACTTGTTTCAAATGCGGATTCGCATCCGTAACATGCGTAAAAGGTTCGTCTTTATAAAAATCAGCATATAATTTTTTCACATCCGCCTCACATAAACTCGTTTTCAAATACATACTCGCATAAATGCCCCGCGTAAAATTGCCTCGAATCGGTAAAAAATTCAATTCTGAAGCAAAATTCGGTTGCAATTGAAGCACGGTCTGTTTTATTTCTTTCAAATGCCGATGTTTGAACGATTCGTAAATCGAAATATTATTGTTGCGCCAACTGAAATGCGAAGTAGAAGTCGGTCGCTGCCCCGCTCCCGTCGAACCCGTGATAGCATGAATATGCACATCCTGATTCAACAACTGGTTTGCCGCCAAAGGCAATAATCCCAATTGAATCGCCGTCGCAAAACAACCCGGATTCGCAACAAAATTCGCTTTTTGAATCAACGGACGGTTCAATTCAGGCAAACCGTAAATCCAATTTTCAATCCCAACTCGAAAATCTTGGGATAAATCAATGATTTTCAAAGATTTAGGAAAAACATTTCCTTCAACAAAACCTTTTGCTTCTCCGTGACCAACGCACAAAAAAAGCACATCCGTTTCGTCAAACGGCATTTTATCCGAAAAAGTCATATACGTTTCTCCGACCAAATCCGAATGAATTTCGCTCAACAATGCACCTGCATTGCTCTTGCTATGCACAAAAGCAATTTGAACCGACGGGTGATGCACCAAAAGACGCAACAATTCACCTGCGGTGTAACCCGCGCCGCCAATAATGCCAACTTTTATAATCATTTTTGGGTTTTTAATTCATTGACAAATTGATGAATCCGTTGTTGATTGCCTAAAATTTTGGTAAAACCTTTCACATCTTCGCCCGACCAAGCATTATTCATTTCCCCATAACTGCCAAACTTCGCATTCATCAAATCATATTGAGAATCAATGCCTTGTAATTCAAATCGGTATGGTAATAAATTCACATATACCGTTCCCGTAACATTTTTTTGCGTATCTACCAAAAACGTTTCAATATTGCGCATCACAGGATCTAAAAATTGTGCTTCATGCAGCAACATCCCGTACCAATTCGATAATTGCTCTTTCCAATACGCTTGCCATTTTGTCAAAATATGTTTTTCCAACAAATGATGCGCTTTTATCGAAATCAACGCCGCAGGTGCTTCAAAACCAACCCGCCCTTTAATGCCAATAATCGTGTCGCCCACATGCACGTCGCGCCCAATCGCATAAGGCGAAGCCAATTTTTCCAATGCTTCAATGGCTTCAACAGGATGTGCAAAAGACTGATTATCAATGCTTTGCAATTCTCCTTGTTTAAAATGCAATTGAATAACGGTTGGTTTTTTCTGTTCCAATTGAGAAGGATATGCACTTTCTGGCAAAGGTTTATCCGAAGTCAACGTCTCCTGACCACCGACGCTCGTACCCCAAATCCCTTTATTAATACTATATTTTGCCTTTTCCCAATTTAAATTAAAACCTTTTTGTTTTAAATAATCAATTTCCGCCTGCCGGCTCAACCGCAAATCCCGAATAGGTGTAATGATTTCCAAATCATCGCCAAGCGTGTTGAACACCAAATCAAACCGCACTTGGTCATTCCCCGCACCCGTCGAACCATGTGCGACCGCTTTTGCACCCACAAGCCGCGCATATTTGACCACCTCCAATGCTTGAAACATGCGTTCCGCGCTGACCGACAACGGATAAGTCTGATTGCGCAACACATTTCCAAAAATCAAATATTTAATGCAATTATCATAAAAATCACGCACGGCATCCACCGCTTTAAATGATTTTGCACCCAATAAATACGCTTTTTCCTCCATTTTTTTGAGGTCTGCCGCCGAAAAACCACCTGTATTCACAGTGACCGCATGGACTTCCATGCCTTTATCGACCGTCAGATATTGGATACAGAACGACGTATCCAAGCCCCCAGAGTAGGCGAGAATGACTTTTTTAGACATACTTAAAAACGATTTTGTTTGATAAATAATTGGTATTCAATGATAAATAAAGTATCCATATTAAAAACCCGAAAAGAGAGCAAAAGAAATTTTTTGCAAAAAAATTTCTTTTGCTCTATAGAAAGACCTCGCGGCGGGGGCTTTTCAGAGAGCAAACAAAAATTTTTTTGCAAAAAATTTTTGTTTGCTCTCTTTTCGGGGTTTCAAATTAGGATACTTTATTTTATAATAATTGCTTAATATCTAAATTTAATATGTTTCGGGGAACGACCATAACCTGCGCCGCCACCCCCTACTGTTACAATTTGATGCGTCAAATCATGCTTCATCGCCTCCTCTTCCACTTTGGAAGGCGCAAGCATGCCCGTACAAAGGCACATTTTGCGATTTTTAGATTGCAAAATTTCATAATTCGGACAACTACTACAACCTTTCCAAAAAACTTCATCCTGCGTCAATTCCGAAAACGTCACGGGCACATAACCCAACTCCGT
>JBDKKX010000251.1:0-7951 GCA_039795795.1 Bacteroidota bacterium
TTTTAGAAATTTGCCCAAAGAAAAGCATCCTTTTTCGATTGGGCAAATTTTTTTTAACCTTTTTTTAACCCTCTAAATTCGGTTAAATGTTTTATCATGTAGAGTGCTCCAAAATACAACCTATATCTGGGTAAAGCAGGGCAATTTGCTTCAATGTCTTATTTTTTAATGCGCGGCTGGAATGTTGCCATTCCTGAAGTGGATGTTGGTGACGACCTTTTTGTGGTGGATGACAAAAAAGGCTTTTTTTATCGTGTTCAAGTGAAGACTTCACAAGCGATTGAGCGTGAAAATGGGTACAGTGTCCGCTTCAATGTGCCTTTGGAGCAATTGGAAAATGCGATTGACCCTGAAATTTATTATGTTTTTATGATAAGCCGCAACGGGGAATGGTCGGATAAAATCGTTCTTTCGAGGCACGCGCTTAACGAACTTTATACATTTAATAATGTCGGGTCAATTCATAAAACCAGTAAAGGTTTGATGCTTTATTTTTCTTTTCAAGACGGAAAAGTAATGTGTTCTGGGGTTGATTTTACGGAATATTGTAATAATTTTAGCGATTTTCCCTTGATTTCGCACTAATTCAGACCATTCAAGATTCGATTGACTTCGTCGAGCCATAATTGCATGCCTTCATTTGTCCAATGCGTTTCATTTTTAGGGAAAACTTGGGTATTATTTTTTTTGAAAATGGAATAAATATCAATCACTGGTATTTTTAAATTGGGATGATTTTGAAGTTTCGGAATCAATTGGTTATAAGTGAATTGCAGATCCACAATGTGGATTGGATTCGGAATTACGCTTAAATACACGGCGGAAAAGCCTTTTTCAAGGTAAAATTGCTGAATTTCATTCCAATTTTTAACTAAAACCTGTAATTCTTCCTCCAAAATGGGGAAATTGGAAGCAGCACTTTGTTTGCCATCCACCGTTTCTGTCAAAACCAAATACGCGCCTTTGCCTGCCACCGTCACGACGGGCGGCACTCGATTGAATAATTCATGCGTCAAAGTAGCCCGCGTTTCCCAAAGCGGCGCGAATGTTTTGTAATCCAATAAGTTAAACTCTAAATTTTGATGAATATGTGGATTGAAAAAATGCTTTTTGAGGGTTTGAAGGGTTATTTTTTCAGTCATTGGAACGTTATTCGTCGGTTTTGGCGGCGCGCCGAAGTTAAAATGCTTCATCCAACCCATATTACTGCCTCGAATTCGCAGGTAACGCTCTACGGTTTCAATAATTAAAATATTTATTTTTTGACTATCTAATTGAATATACGGAGCATCGCCATCCCAAAAAGATTGGGTTAATTTGCGCACGCCACAAAAAGCACTCGTATCAAAACGGCGTTGCAAATAGCTATCATTGAGGGTATAAAGGTCAATATTTTTGGGTTTATCGCAATAATTGGGTTCAAAATGAGGATTCCAGCCTTTTTTACCAAATTTTTTTAAATGCGTCAAATTATATAAATCGCCAAAATGTTGTCTGCTGGTCGGGAAAAAAGTCGTACTTTGGGTGCGGCAATGTACAATCCATTCCATCCATTCGGGGGAAAGGCTGATGACATTTATCATCAAAAAAAGGATAATCAAAATCCACGACAAGATGCGTAATTTCATGGTTATTTAAAATTGAAAATAAATAAATTGCGTTTGTCCAAAGATGCCAAATAAATAGCAAAATAAAACGCATGTCGCAAAATAAAATCCAAAAAAAGGATTATTAGGCGCAATTTTAAGGTTGTATTTTTCAAAAATCAATAATCCAACGATTAATCCGACGGAAAAAATCATTTCTACGCGGTTCAAAGGCGATTGAATCGGATGTCCAATGGAAATTTTAATAAGCACTTTCCGTAATATCAATAAGGCTTTTTCAATCGTTTCGGCGCGGAAAAAGATCCATGTCGTGCAAATTAAGAGAAAAACAAAAATTCTTTTTAAAACAAAAGGTATGAAATGGAGGTAAGGCACCTTTTTAAGCACGCGCTCCATGATGAGGTAAAAACCGTGTAATGCGCCCCAGATTAAAAAATTCCATTGCGCTCCATGCCATAATCCACTGATTATGAAGACTATCCATATATTAAAAATCCATTGTTTGATTCCAACCCGATTCCCACCAAGCGGTATATAAACGTAATCCCGAAACCACGAAGACAACGAAATATGCCATTTTTGCCAAAATTCGGTGACAGAAGTAGCCAAATAGGGTGCATTAAAATTGGTCATCAACTGAAAACCCATGACTTTCGCCGCCCCAATCCCAATATCGGAATACCCAGAAAAATCGCAATAGATTTGAAAAGCATAAAAAAGCGTCGCAATCGCGAGCGATAAGCCATTTGTGCCATGCGGGTCTGCATAAGCGGCATCCACAACCATCGCCAATCGGTCGGCAATCACCACTTTTTTGATGAAACCTTGCAACATCAGCCCCAAACCGCTTTTGATGCGTTCCCAATCTACGGAATGTTTTGCTCGAAATTGATGCAATACATTTTGAGGTCTTTCTATCGGACCTGCAACCAATTGCGGATAAAACATAACATATAATGCATATATCCCAAGGTGTTTTTCTGCTTTTTGGTTGCCGCGATAGACTTCTATCGTATAACTCATTGCTTGAAAAGTGTGAAAAGAAAGTCCAATCGGCAAGGCTATCTTCCAAAAAGGCAATGGATTCGCAAAATGTCCAAGTTGTAAAAGGTCAGTTAAGTTTTGATTGAAAAAATTATAATATTTGAATAAAACTAATGTGCCGATATTGATAAACAAACTTACAAATAATAATATTTTTTTATAATTTATATTCAATTGTTTTTCAATAAGTAATCCAGCAGTATAATCGATTATAATGATAAAACCAAGTATTAAAATATATTTCGGTACGAAGACCATATAGAAATAACAACTCGCTATCAAAAGCAAGAGCCACCGAAATCGATGTGGGATTTCAAAATAGAGCAAAGTGACGATGGCGAAAAACAGCAAGAATTGTAAGGAGTTGAATAGCATAATGCGATTTTTGCCACAAATTACAGGAGTTTCCACGAGTTTTTAGGTATTTTAGGTTGGAAAATCAGCGGTTTTCAACCTAAAAATCAATTTGATTGCCCATTTTTTTGGAACTCCCAATTGACAAACACGATAATTCCGTTATCTTTGCACTTGTAAAGATATCTAAGAGGACGTAACTGAATAACATCACTATTGAGGATTTTTCCAATCTCTTCCTTACCCGATCTGGTCTAATATTATCTTTTTTTATCTCTACACGTACCGATAAGGACTTTTAATGCTATTTTAGCGCAAAAATTAGGCTTTGTTGCAAAGCTTAATTCAAAAAAACAAACAAATTCTATGAAAAACAATTTTTTATTGTTCTGGATGCTCCTCTCGAGCGTCGCGTCCGCACAAACGTATTGTGCTTGCAAAGGCAGTTCGCCTTGGAAAGAGTGGATTGCCAAAGTGCAATTCGGAACGATTCACCAACCTTCTATCAAAGAAGGTTTTGGCGATTTCACGAGTCAATCGACGGCTGTAACACGCGGTTCGACCTATCCGATAACGGTGACACAAGGTTTTAGTTGGACGACCGACCCTTCTAACGCTGCACAACAAGGACGTGTCTGGATAGATTTCAATCAAAATGGCGTTTTTGACCCAGCAGAACTCGCCGCTTCGTTCACGCGCAACGCTACAACAGCCAATATTACAATCCCTAAAACAGCAAAATTAGGCAATACGCGCATGCGTATTTCATTGAAAACCATTGGAATACCGATGCCTTGTGATACTTTTGAACGAGGCGAAGTAGAAGATTACACGTTGAAAATCAGCGACACAGCGACGGTGCTTCCGACCATTACTTGTTTGAACCGATTTGAATTAACCAATTTTGGAAATGGGTCCTGTATTCGGAATAGCCCGACGGTTTCCTATAATTTTGGCGTTTTGCAACAATATGGTCAAACGATTGCCACAGGATTTCAATTAACCTTGATTGACCCGTTGAATCGAATGCAATTGTATGCTCGAAACGGGGTTTCCACCCCACAAGTCGGTGCAAAATATCGGAATTGTGCTGCGAATTGGGTTTATTTCACTGCTTTTGGAGACAATGTATTGAATGATGCGT
This sequence comes from Bacteroidota bacterium, assembly GCA_039795795.1. GTDB lineage: Bacteria > Bacteroidota > Bacteroidia > Chitinophagales > Saprospiraceae > JAAFJT01. Next base: position 4,150 of record JBDKKX010000251.1, read on the forward strand.
TCGGTACAAATAAAGAATATTCTAAAGTGTATCTTCGTGTTCGACCGTTTGGCAATGCGCAAAATTTGGATAGCCTCTATGTGGAATTGGATAGTACGTCGCTTCGAGCCGAATTGAATTATTTAATGCCGCGGGTTTGGGGGACTACCAGCAAATCGCAAAAATGTAATCCTTGTTTTACGGCAACGCCGCCGACCATTTCCAATTGTCCTACTGCGCCGATTGTCAGTTTCAAAACAACGTGTCGCTACGAGCAAATCAATGGATACGCCGTTGCGCAACAATTAAATATTGGGTTTAAAGACAATTGTGGCAATTTAACGGATTACGAAACCACCAAACACACATTACCCAATTCATTTATGGGTCGTTGGGATAGCCTTGTGCCTTTTAGAATTGTTCAAATGGATTCGGCAGGCAATAAATCCACTTGTTCGATGCAATTGCGGATAGTGCCGAATTGCGCATCGACGGAATTGTATCCGATTTTCCTCACTACGCCCAACGATACGACGGTGCAAGCCCCCGCAGGCAAAACTTGTGTTGCGGTAAAGTTGACACTGCCGACGACACAATCGTTTATCCGACCGATTCTTTTCAACAATTTGCCCGCAAACTATTGTTTTCCGATTGGCGTGACCCCTGTGACTTATACGGTTCGGGATTCTTGCGGTCATGCAAACATACATACATTTAGGGTGACAGTGAAAGCATCTCCTATTCCAACTTCCTTAAAATCAAAGGATTATGAAGATAAAATAACATCGAATGATGCAATTCATTGCGCAGTATTTCCCAATCCCGCGCAACGAGAAGCCTTTATTGATTTAAAAGCCTTTGAAAATCAACCTGTTGAAATTTCGATTTCGGATGTTGCTGGAAAGGTGGTTTATCATCAAAAAATGGCAAAAGCAAGCAGTTTGCCGCATCGTTTGGATACTTCGCGTTTTGAAAATGGTGCGTATTTCGTTCATATTCAAGTAGTTGGGAGAAAAACGGTGGTGTGTCAATTGCATATTTTGAATTAAGCATGAAACTGGAATACTTTCCTTTGAACTTTTTCTTTTTTTTTCTATTATAATGGTGCAATTTGCGCAGTTGCTTTTTAAATCAGGAATGAAGGAATTTCGGCACAGATTGAACAGATGAAACAAGATTTTACAGATTTTTTTTGATTTTAAGGATTTAAAATCAAAAAAAAATCTGTAAAATCTCGTTTCATCTGTTCAATCTGTGCCAAAAAGCGCCATATATACCACAATTATAATCAAAAAAATCACCCATTCATGCAAATTTTACCTCGACTATTAGCGATTTTGCTGATAGCGGCTACCAACTACGCCTTTTCGCAAACGGGCATTATCAAAGGACGCATCTCGAACGCGTTGAACAATGAACCGCTTCCTTTCGCCACTGTCCAAATCGTCGGCACGACGCAAGGCGCGCAATCGGACGATAATGGCAATTACGAAATCACGGGTTTAACGCCCAATTTGTATCAAATCAAAGCCAGTATCCTTGGTTTTAAAGAAATTACCGTTTCCGAAATTCAGATAACGAATTCAAAACCAATGGTTTTGGATTTTGCGATGGAGGAAAATTCGACGGAAATGAAAACGGTTGTCGTCAAAGCAAATCCTTTTGTCAAGACCGAAGAAAGTCCTGTTTCGTTGCGGAATATTGGCGTTTCGGAAATTGCGCGGAATCCGGGCGGCAATCGGGATATTTCAAAAGTGATTCAATCGTTGCCGGGAGTGACTTCTGTTGCCGCTTTTCGCAACGATTTGATTATTCGCGGCGGCGCGCCAAATGAAAATCGCTTTTATTTGGACGAGGTTGAAGTGCCGAATATCAATCATTTTGCGACGCAAGGCGCGTCAGGCGGTCCCGTTGGCTTGATAAATGTCGATTTTATCAAAGAAGTGGATTTTTATTCGGGTGCTTTCCCTGCGAATCGGGGCAATACGTTGAGTTCGGTTTTTAATTTTCGGCAGCGCGACGGGCGCAGCGATAAATGGGGTTTCAAAGGAACGGTGGGCGCAAGTGATATTGGCATCACGGCGGAAGGTCCGTTGAATGATAAAACCACTTTTTTGTTTTCGGCGCGGCGTTCGTACTTGCAATTTTTGTTCAAAGCATTGAAATTGCCTTTTTTGCCGACGTACAATGGCTTTCAAATGAAGATTAAACATAAATGGAATGCTAAAAATGAAATTACGTTTATTGGTTTGGGCGCGGTGGATCAATTTGCCTTAGACACGACGGCGAATAAAACCGAAACTCAAAAATATCAATTGGATTATTTGCCCGAAAGCCCGCAATGGAATTATACGAATGGTTTGATTTGGAAACGATTTGATGATAACGGTTATTGGACATTCGTTTTGAGTCGCAACATGTTGAATAACAGCAGTTATAAATATTATAAAAATAACGCTAATAATGAAAAAATCTTGGATTACGTTTCGCAAGAGATTGAAAATAAATTCCGTGCAGAACGAACCCAACGTTTTGGAGCTTATAAATTGACTTACGGCATCGGTTCAGAATTCGTCAAATACAATAATAAAACATATCAAAAATTTAGTAACACCGACGTTTATAATTATCAATCAGCATTTAACACGTTGAAATACAATGCTTTCGCACAATTGGCGAAAAAAGCATGGGACAATCGGTTGACGATGAGTTTTGGCATTCGGGCGGATGGGACGACTTATAATAGTGCAATGAGCAATCCGTTGAATCAAATTAGCCCGCGTGTTTCGCTTGCGTACGCGCTTACGCCTGCGATTTCAGTCAATTTCAATACAGGGATTTATTATCAATTGCCTGCTTATACGGTCATGGGTTTCCAACAAAATGGTGTTTTTGTGAATAAAGATGCGTTGAAATTCATTCGGAGCAGTCATATCGTTGGCGGTTTGGAATATAATACGCCTTTTGATTCCAAAATCACGATTGAAGGCTATTATAAAGGATATGAAAATTATCCCTTTTTGCTGGGTTCCCCTTCGGATAGCATTGCTTTGGCGAATTTGGGCGGTGATTTTGGGGTCATCGGCAATCAAAAAGCGGTTTCTCAATCCAAAGGACGGAGTTTTGGGTTGGAATTTTTATTCCAACAACGGATTTACAAAGGTTTTTATGGCATCGTGGCTTACACGCTGGGTAAAAGTGAGTTCCAAGATAAAAAACAACAATATGTGGTATCTTCCTGGGATAGTCGCCATATTATCGCGCTGACTTTGGGGAAGCAATTGCCGAAAAATTGGGAAATTGGAGCGAAACTGCGTTTCCAAACGGGTTTGCCGTACACGCCAGATGGCGATTTTTCAAATGTGAAAGCGATTTGGGATAGAGCTGGTCGTGCTTTGCCCAATTATAATTTGTTGAATACGGAGCGTACTAATAATATAAATACGTTGGATTTTCGAGTCGATAAGAAGTGGTTTTGGAAAAAGACGACATTGAATTTGTATTTGGACATTCAAAACGCGCTTAAAAATGCGGTTTCGCGTCCAATTCACGTTTTGGATAGACCTTTGGATGTCAATAAAAATCCTATCGGCGAAGCTCCGACGTATTTGGATGCGAATGGGGTGGAACGGTATCGTTGGAAAACCATTGAGGGTTCGACGGGTAATTTAATTCCGTCGATTGGGTTGACGGTTGAATTTTAGAGGGGTGGGTTGGAATTAGGATTAAATGGGATTTTTTTGGGATTAAATGGGATTGATTTTTTAGGATTCATAGGATTTGAGCATTTCAATCCTATAAATCCTAAAAAATCAATCCCATT
>JBDKKX010000252.1:0-7908 GCA_039795795.1 Bacteroidota bacterium
CATAAACGTAGGCAATTTAGATATTCAAAAAAAATATGAGCGTAAATAAAATACATCGTCAATCGCGGGAAACCGAGCAAAAAGCATTGGAAATCAATTTAGATAATTCTATTTATGGCACTTTTGCAGAAATCGGTGCGGGACAGGAAGTGGCGCGATACTTTTTTCAAGTCGGGGCGGCGGCAGGGACGATTGCCAAAACGATGTCGGCTTATGATAAGGTTTATTCCGATGAAATTTACGGACCCGAACCGAATGGACGGTATGTTTGCGAAAGCCGATTGTATAAAATGTTGACGCATGAGTACGATTTAATGGAGGCGCGCTTGCAAGATGAGCGTCCAGATACCAATTTTTTCGTGTTCGCGGACACGGTAACGGCGATTAATTATACCAAAACCATTAAAGGAGAAGGTTGGTTAGGCGTTCGTTTTCAATTAAAACCGGGTACAAAACCCAATGATTTAGTCATTCACGTCAAAATGTTGGATAATGACAACCGTTTGCAACAACAAGCGATTGGGATTTTGGGTGTGAATTTAATTTATGCGGTGTATCGGTATGCGCAAAATATAGATATTTTATTGCAATCGTTGATGGATAGTTTGCATGGTCGGGTCAGCATTGATATGGTGCGCGCTTCGGGTCCGAATTTTGAAAAAATTGATAATCGACTCTTGTGTTTGATGTTGATTCGATACAAATTGAGTGATGTAGCGATGTTTGGACCCGATAAACGAAGTGTACATGGTTCGGAATTTTTATATAAAAAAAATGTATTGGTCGTTCGCGGCAGTTTTAGACCGTTGACGTTGGTGAATCAAGATATGATTCGCAAATCTTGGGAGCAATTTCGACGCGAAAATAGCATGGATTTGAAAAAATGTAATTTATTAACCGAAATTACGTTGGATAATTTGATGTTGGAAGGCGAATTGGACGAAAAAGATTTTTTAGACCGAGCCGATTTGCTTTGCGCGATGGGGCAAACCGTGATTATTTCCAATTGCGAACAACATCAGAAATTAATTCGCTATTTGTCCGATTATAAAATTCAAAAATTAGGATTAGTGATTGGCGTGCGTATTTTGTTAGATACGATAAATGATAAATATTATAAAAATTTGGAAGGCAGTTTATTGTCTGCTTTTGGAGAATTGTTTACACGAAATGTGGCAGTTTACGTGTATCCGACGTTGCAGGAAGGCAGTGAAGAAGTGATGAATGCGCAAAATGTGCCGATTCCAGATGGTGTAAAATTCTTATATCAACACTTGTTGAATTCCAAACAAATCATTGATATTCAACATTTTACAATTGAAAATTTGCATATTTATTCCAAAGAAGTGTTGCGCATGATTCGGCATGATGAAGCAGGTTGGGATAAAATGGTGCCCGATAAAGTCGCGCAATTGATTCGAGAAAAATATTTATTTTCGTTTCCTGCGCAACGGATGGAGTTTGATTATTGAATTAAATTCTATTCTACTAAGTTGTTAAAGTTAGAATGTATAAAAAATTGATTTTCAATCCTGTAGGGATTTTTCTTTGGCAACCAAAGCACGGTTCTCCCCCCAAATCTCCTAGGGATGGTACTTTTAACTTACCCAAGTACCATCCCTACGGGATTTTTTTGGGGCGGGTTTGGAGTTACCAAATGGACATCTCTACGAGATTGAAAATCAAGTTTTTATGAATTAAAACTTTAACAACTCAGTAGAATAATTAAATTCAAAATCCAGTACGCAAACGCTTAAACCGAATTTAGATAAGTAAGTTGCTGTATTCGACAACGAGAGCGTTCGCCCTACACCGCCCTTGTAAGAATAAAAAGTAATAGTTTCCATACGATTTACATACACAAAAGCCTCCGTTGACCTTGTACTTGATGCATATAGGTGTCAAGGCGCAGTTTAGGGTAACTTTTGTAAAGTTCAGCAAATTTTGTTTCGGGTTTGGGTTTTGCGGCTTGCGGTGGCATTTTTTTTACTTTGTAACTTTTGTTCTTCAAACTTTTGTTTCCTTTTCTTACTTTGTAACTTTTGTTCTTAAAAAACATTCATAAGCAACAATACTATATTCTATTGCAACTATCCATAAATTTTCGTGATAGGGCGTATAACTATAATTGATATAAGTCCCAAAGATTAAGAAACTCCATATTATTGTAAATCGCTCTTTTGTCAACGTCGAAATCGCTATCGGCAAAGCCAAATACCAAGGATGTACAATTGTTGCGCAAAGCAGATAAAGCGTTATTGACCAAAGAAAATTTTGATATAAAGTTATTTTTTTGCAAAATGCCCAATAAAATAGGGTTAAAAACACCATTGCGCCTAATGCGGGACCTATAATAGCAATTTGATTATATCCAAAAATTTGAAAGCCAAGCCAACGAAGGAGGTAATAAATACTCGCATTAAATTCAAATTTTTGAAAATATAAGTTCAAACTGGTGCCCATATTTTGAACGAATTGTGCATCATACAAAGGTAAAAACAATAAAAAGGTTGTAATAAACAATGCACTTGCAAATCGGCGCAAGTTTTTAAAACCAATTTCGTTCAAAAGATTTTTTATAAAAAAGGGCAGAAATAAAAGCGGCAATAATTTGGAGGCAATCGAAAATGCAAAAGCTATCCCTGATAATATAACTTTTTGTTGATTATAAAAATAAATGCCCAATAAAAAAAAGAAAATCATCGCTGCTTCAAAATGTGCATTGCCACATAATTCAATGACAATCAATGGATTAAGCGCGTATAGCAAAATATTTTTTTTTGGCAATTGCTCTTTTGTTAAAATTTTTTGTATCAAAATGATACTGCCAATATCGAACAAACCCAATATCATTTTCATCGAAACCGCACTCCAATAAATGCTATTTGGAAATAATTTAGTCGAAATGGCAAATATCATTTGGCAAATCGGCGGATAAACGGTAAAATAATGGGGCGAATTTAATAAGGGATAAAGCGTTTGATATATCGGATTTGTCACCAAATGATTTTGAATGACCTCTTCTGGTGTGTGCAAAAAAGGATGAATGCCATCCGAAATCAATTTTCCATCCCAAATAAATCGATAAATATCGTCTGATAAATTGGGAAAGGAGAAAATTACCGCGCCGCGCAAGAGTACGGTTATCCAGATATAGTTTAAAATTTCATTCTCTTCAATTCGTTGATATAGCATCCAATAGCTGAAAAAAGCAATACTATACGCGCCGAAAATGAATGCAAAATCGGTTCGTTTAAAACCAAAACCAATGAGTAATATGCTGATTGCCCAAAGCGTCGTTAAAATTGGTTTCATGTCGGATTGTTTTCAAAATCGTGGTGGTGCACTGGAATTGGGATTAAATCGGATTTTTTTGGGATTAAATAAGATTGATTTTTAGGATTTACAGGATTTAATCTCAGTACGGGACAAAAAGGGGGGCATCACAGATTCCACGAGGTTTTCACAGATTTTTTTTGATTTTCAAACGTTAAAACAAAAAAAATCTGTGAAAACCTCGTGGAATCTGTTCAATCTGTGCCGAAAAGTATTTTTGTCCCATACTGAGGGATTTAATCCCAATTCCAACGTACCAACTGTTAAAATTGTTTTACCGCATAATTCACAGCTCGTGCCGTCAACGCCATATAAGTCAAAGATGGATTTTGCGTAGAAGTAGAAGTCATACAAGCACCGTCGGTTACATATACATTTTTACACGCATGTAATTGATTCCACTCATTGAGCAACGACGTTTTGGGGTCTTTGCCCATGCGCACTCCGCCCATTTCGTGAATATCCAAACCGGGAGCTTGATGCGAATCCGACGTTTTAATATTTTTAAAACCTGCAATCGTAAACATTTCCGTCATTTGTTCCAAATAATCTTTCACCATTTTATCATCATTATCGTCGTAATCAATCGAAATTTTCAATTGCGGCATGCCAAAGGGGTCTAATTTGGTTTTGTCCAAAGCAATATAATTGCTTTCTTTTGGAATCGTCTCGCCCATCATGTGCGAACCGACTTGCCAATTGCCCAATTTATGAGCGTTCAAACTATTTTTCAAATCCAACCCAATCGCTTCATAATCATGCGTTTGGCTCCTGCCCGCCCAAAAACCTGCTGCATAACCGCGCAAAAAATTCGTTTCTTGCTTCAACACATTGCGAAAACGAGGCATGTAACTACTATTCGGTCGTCGTCCTTCGGTGGTCGTATCTAAAAAACCGTCATATTCTCCACTCAATCGCGCCCGATAATTGTGAAATGCCACATATTTACCCATCAAACCATTGTCATTGCCCAAGCCATTTGGAAAACGGTTTGAAGTCGAATTCAATAAAATGAGATTTGTATTAAACGCTGCTGCATTGACAAAGATGATTTTAGCATAAAATTCAATCATTTGTTTGGTTTCCGAATCGAAAACCCGAACTCCTGTTGCGCGTTGTTTTTTGTCATCATATATAATGGAGTGCACCACCGAATTCGGACGCAAAGTCATCTTACCCGTCTTTGCCGCCCAAGGCAACGTCGAAGCATTGCTGCTGAAATAGCCGCCCAAAGGACACCCGCGTTGACACAAATCCCGATTCGCACATTGCGACCTACCTTGTTGATAATGAATGGGTTGCGCTTGGGTGATGTGCGCACAACGCGCTATAATCACAGGTCGGTCTTTGTACGCCTTCGCCATTTGCGCTTTGAAATACTTTTCTACGCAAGTCATCTCATGCGGCGGGAGGAATTCACCATCTGGCAATTGAGGTAAACCATCTTTATTGCCCGAAATGCCCGCAAACCTTTCCACATAACTGTACCAAGGCGCAATATCTTCGTAATTAATAGGCCATTCGACCGCAAAACCATCTCGTTTCGGTCCATCAAAGTCAAATGAACTCCATCTTTGAGTCTGCCGCGCCCATAACAAGGATTTTCCGCCCGTCTGATAACCTCGAATCCAATCAAATGGTTTTTCTTGAATATAAGGATGTTCGGCATCTTTCACCACAAAATGCGCTGCATCTTCTTTAAATATATAACATTTACTGGCAATCGGGTTCGCTTTTTGAACGTCTAATGGCATTTGACCGCGATGTTCAAATTCCCAAGGTTCTTTCATGGCAGTTGGGTAATCGCGCAAATGTTTGACATCGCGCCCGCGTTCCAAAACCAAGGTATTTAATTTTTTTTCAGTCAATTCTTTGGCTGCCCAGCCGCCGCTAATCCCAGAACCGATGACAATGGCATCGTAAGTTCGTTTTTTGATGCTATCCATTTTTTCAAATTATTTTTTGACAGGAACGCACCCATAAAACCGAGCAGGTGCCATTTCGTAATCCGTGAAACGAGTCATGTAATATTCCGATTGCGTGTAACCTTGAATGGTTAAACCTCTAAGCGTGTAATAAAATTTTTGAATATTTTTTTCTTTGGATTGCGCCAAAGATTGCAATAATTGAATGCGTTGTTTGGCATCTCCTTCTGCAAAAGGTTTTCCGAAAGCTTTGATACTCAATGGATTAATGGTGGACATGATTTGTTCAAAATCCATTTGCGCTGGTTTGTCATAACAATCTGTTATCATTTTTTGGACAAATTGATGCACGCCCAAACCTTTCGCGCCAAGCGTATCCGTCGTCGGAATGAAGGTTTCGACCAATTCCGCTAACAATTTTTCATTGTTAAACGAGGGTGTTTCATCAAATATTCCATGACTCCAACCCGCAGCCCAAGTCGGCAAACTCGCTAAACTGCCTAAGCTAAGACTTATAGTTTTTATAACGGTGCGTCTTTCCATATTTTTATTTTTTAATTTAATACACAGGAAATATATATATTTAACACATAGGAACATAGGTCACATAGTTTTTTGAAAACCAATAGTATATACACTACATTTTCAAAACTATGTGACCTATGTACCTATGTGTTAAAAAACTATGTAACCTATGTACCTATGTGTTAAAAAAATTAAAAAGTGTGCCGCCATTGCGGACGGACACACTTTGAGTTTTCCACCAGGTTTCTTTATTTCATCCACACCTCTACGCGGCGATTTTTGTTTTTGCCCGCAGGAACCGCATTATCCGCAATCGGCAATGCAGGTCCAAAACCCGCCGAAGTTGCCGTGATACCCGCTTTCGCAAATTCAGATTGAATGCTTTGAGCGCGTTGCACAGATAGCGCGAGATTCGCTTTGGGGTCTCCTTGATTGTCCGTAAAACCAATGAGTATCAATCGTTTAGCTCTATTTTGCGGTTCGGCAACCAATTTTTTCAACCGTTCTAAATCTGCCATCGCGCGTTCATCGGGTATTGCGCTGGCAGTTTGAAAATGCAAAGTCGTTGGCAGACGACTTGCGCCCGTCGTTGCAGCCACATATTGAGGGGGCGCATCACTTGTTTTTACAATATTTTGTTGAGGAGCGTTATGCAAATCCATGTTGACAAAACCACTTTCTGCCACAATTTTTTGACCTTTCGTATCCATTTGCGCATACGAAACGAATTGTTGTGCAACAGCACTTGAACCCGTTTTGGGAATCAACAAATACAAACGCCGTGTCAAAGCATAATCTTCTGTTTCAACCGTAAAAACAGAAGGATATTTTACACTCGCCCCATTTTCCCCAATACCTAAAGCCCGCGTACCGCCCAACTCACTAAACGAAGTAAATCCAATCGCCAACGGGTCACTTGCCACCGTTTTCACGAGCGCGCCCGCACTATCGTGTAGGCGTACACTTGCAGCCATCGCCGTTTTATCCAAAACCATGGCATTGAACGCATCAAAAGTACCCGATTTGTTATCGCGTGCTTGACATTTAATCGCCCCTTTTGTCCCGCCGACTTGCGACCAATCCGTAATTTTGCCCGTAAAAATATCTTTAATCTGTTGTTTTTTCAATTCTTTAACGGGATTTGCACTATTAACCACTACTGCTATGCCATCCAGAGCAACCACTGTCGCGTTCATATCCGCCGAAATGCCGTCCAAAGTACTGGAAAGCATGGCAATATCTGCCTTTTTGCCCAAAACATCACTCATGCCTTGAGCTGAACCTGCTGCGTTGACCACGATTTTTTGCGCATTGCCCCCAATCGTTCCAACAATTTCTGTAATATTTTCATTTATTTTTTGAACTTGAACATTTTGACCACTTAATTCGTTGGTCATAAATTGTTGCGCCATTTTCGGAATCAAATTCGCGCCCAACGTACCCGAACCTGAAAAGGTTAAAATGGCAGCCGCTTTGTTCGCTTTTCCCGTTTTGGGCGTTTCTGGTACGGCGGCAACGGTTGCAGTTGAATTTTTAGATTTCAGTTGCGGTAAAAATTTTTTTGCCGCGTAAAAAATGCTACCTGCAATGCCTACAGCAATTAAAAGTCGTGAAAATGGTGTTAAACGAGATGGTCCCGCCATGCGATTGTCCTTTTTTAAAGTTAGTGATGATTGTGAGTCCGATTTGATTTTTGAACCAAACCCTTACAAATGTACATGTTTATTTGACAATAAACAATTTCTTTGTGCGGGACAAAAAAAAATTGTCATGCAAAGATTCGGATTGCTATGGTAAGAACACCTTTTTTGTCACAGAGGAAGGATAAATTTATTTTTGAGTATAGTAAATGAATTGTTATAAGGTTGCTACAAAGCAACTATTTCATTAAAATCATCGTCTAAAACAAAATTTTTAGACGATGATTTACTTTAACCTAAGTTGTGTGGTACGCTGGAATTCGGATTAAATAGGATTTTATGGGATTAAATGGGATTGATTTTTAAGATTTTTTAGGATTTATCCCATTAGAAGACTACAAATCCTAAAAAATTTTAAAAATCAATCCCATTTAATCCCATAAAATCCTATTTAATCCGAATTCCAGCGTACCGCGCAACTT
>JBDKKX010000253.1:0-7907 GCA_039795795.1 Bacteroidota bacterium
CGCAAAAACCGCCCCACTCAACCCATATTTGCAATCATTTGCCAACGCAATCGCCTCTTCCGCCGTTTTGAACCCCATAATCGGCATAATCGGACCAAAAGTTTCCTCATTCATCACCTGCATCGTATGATTCACCCCTTTCAAAACCGTTGGACGACAATAACTGCCCCCACCCGTATTCTGACATTTTTCCGAACCCGTCACAATCGACGCACCTCTTTTAACCGCATCGCGCAATTGAGTATCAATGATTTCGACCTGTTTTTCGGCAATAATAGGACCGATTTGCCCTTCTTGTATATTCGGATAATTTAATCTCAATCGATTGACACGTTGCGTTATTTTATCTATAAAATGATCTATCACATTTTCTTGAACATAAATACGTTCAATCGACAAACACGATTGTCCCGAATTCACCACCGCGCCCCAAGAAATCGCTGCTGCTGCTTTATCTATATCGGCAGAATCTAATACGATAGCCGCGTCTTTGCCGCCTAATTCCAAAAAAGTAGGTATAAATTGTTGAGCAGCCGCTTGATACACTTTGCGACCATTTGCAATACTTCCCGTAAAACAAACCATATCTACATTTTGCACCAATTGCGCACCCGTCTCCGCAGCCCCCTCAATATAGCGCAAAACACCCCTCAATTCAGGCACTTCATTCAATATTTTTTCGAGAATCGGTATAAAACGCGGGGTAATTTCACTCGGTTTCACCACCACCGCGCAACCTGCTAACAACGCAGGAATCGTATCTATAAGCGATAATAATAATGGGAAATTCCACGGACTGATGACCGCCACCAACGCATAAGGGACATTCATGCCATCCATATCAATTATCGGATTGCTCGTATGTTGTCTTTGTGGTATATGAGCTTGTTCCAGCGCGATGCGACACCACCTATCAATCGACGTAGCCACCAACTCCACTTCCAAAAGGGTCTCCGAATGCCTGCCCGTATCGGTGCAAACGGCTTTGATAAGGTCATTTTTATGGCGATGGATCCCATTTTTCCATTGTTGCAGGGCTTCAATACGATATTCGACGGGTTGGTGTTGCCAAAAAATTTGCGCTTCACGCATCCGTTGCAATTGTACATTTAACGCCGCAGGAGCAATCGGTTGAAAGGTGTAGTCTATTTTGCCTGTGCGCGGATTTCGGACTTGTATCATAATTTGTTTTTAGGTGACAAAGGTAATAAATGTTTAATTGTTTTTGCAAAAAAACGTACTTTTGACCCTAAATCCAATTAAAACATGGTTCAAAAAATAACTGCGGACCGTATTTACACGATGACGACCGCCGCGCCCATCGAAAAAAAGGTCATCATTACCAATGAAACGGGTCAAATTTTAGCAATTGACCCGCTTGAAGCACACGATGCCGCCTCTGTTCGCGCTTACAAAGGCACGATAACGCCCGGTTTCGTCAATACGCATTGTCATTTAGAACTTTCTCACATGAAAGGTTTAGTGCATACGGGCGTTTCGCTCATTCCTTTTATCACAGGCGTTGTGACGAAACGCGGCGCGACGCATGAAAAAATTCAAGATGCGATTCAAAAAGCAGAGCGAGAAATGATTGAAAATGGCATTGTTGCCGTCGGAGATATTAGCAATACCATAGATACGTTTGCCCAAAAAGCAAAGGGCAATTTACGCTATTACACTTTCGTAGAAATGTTTGATTTTCTACAAAACCACGAGGCAGATAAAAATTTTTCGCAATATGAAACCGTCTTCAACGCCCTTCATCCTGCTCAAAATAGTCGAAAAAGTGTTGTGCCACACGCGCCTTATTCCGTTTCAGAAAAATTATTTAAGAAAATTTACGATAAAAACCATCGTCCAAACACGACGGTCAGTATTCACAATCAAGAAACGCCGCCTGAAAATGAATTGTTTTTAGAGGGAAAAGGTGATTTTTATCCTTTTTACAAACGCTTTGGCATTTCTTTGGATACGTTTCAACCGACGGGACAAACAGCTATACATTATGCTTTGAAAAATTTGAATCCTGCACATCGCAATTTATTGGTTCATAATACGTTAACCACAGCCGACGACCTTGCTGCGGCGCATGCGTGGAGTGAAAATATTTTTTTTGCGACTTGCGCGAACGCAAACCTCTATATTGAAAATCGCTTGCCGCGTTATCAATGTTTCATTGATGCCAAAGCGCGCATGACGATTGGTACGGATAGTTTGACCTCCAATTGGCAACTTTCCGTGTTGGAGGAAATGAAAACGATTCAAAAATTTCAATCTTATATAACAACCGATATATTAATGAGTTGGGCGACTTTGAATGGTGCAAAAGCACTTGGTTTTGACGATACCTTGGGCAGCATCGAAGTTGGCAAAACACCAGGTTTAAATCTTTTGAACCTGGATGAAAATGGTTTGTTACGTCAAGATACAATTGTAAAAAAGTTATTTTGAAATAGGATGCTGGAATCTGGAATTAGGATTAAATGGGATTTTTTTGGGATTAAATAAGATTGATTTTTTAGGATTATTCAGATTTAAATCCAAATAATCCTAAAAATCAATCTTATTTAATCCCAAAAAAATCCCATTTAATCCTAATTCCAGCATTTCCTTCAATCGAATTCATCATTCATCATTCTGATTCATGGAGATACTGATTCCAAACCTCCCTGCTTTAAAAAAAGCAGTTAAAACAATGTTGCAAGTTGCCAACGGGCGCAAAAAAATCATGCTCTACGGCGAAATGGGCGCGGGTAAAACCACTTTCGTCCGCGCTTTTTGCGCACATTTCAAAACCAAGCAAGCTGCTCAAAGCCCTACTTTTTCATTAATAAACGAATATTATTATATAGAAGATAATAAGAATCAACGCATTGCACATTTAGATTTATATCGTTTGAAGCACCTCGAAGAAGCGTTAAATATTGGTATTGAAGATTATTTGGATGATGAACAATATTGTTTGATAGAATGGCCCGATTTGATTGAGCCCCTGTTTCCACCCGATATTTTAAAAATAAAATTGGAAATAGTAGGTGATAATCAACGAAAAATGTTATTTTTGTAAAATAATTTCAAAAATTAAGTCAATCGTAACTTACAATTAACCAATCCATTAAGCCAACAATAAAATCGTATATTACATACTATGCCTATGCCGCACCATAAGTTTTTCGCGCAAAATCTATTGGACACGCAACCAGAATCGCGTTTTGTGAGTCCAAAATTCGGCAAATTGTACATCGGCATCCCCAAAGAGACCACTTTGCAGGAGAATCGAGTGCCTTTAGTGCCGTCTTCGATAGCTGTTTTGACGGGGCGCGGGCATCGCGTCGTGGTGGAGTCGATGGCGGGTATTAAATCGAATTATACCGACCACGAATTTTCAGAAGCGGGCGCGGAAATCGCTTACACGCGAGAAAAAGTGTTTGCAGCGCACGTCATTTTGAAAATTGCTCCCCCGAATTTAGAAGAAATTGACTTGATGCACGCGCATCAAATCATTATTTCGCCGTTGCAAGTCCCGACGGTGACGGAAGAATACCTGCAGCGACTGCGCCAAAAACGAGTGACCGCGCTCGCCATGGAGTACATAAAGGATGAACCCGGTTATTTTCCGATTGTGCGCATTATGTCTGAAATCGCGGGTCAATGTGCCATTTTGACCGCCGCAGAGTTGCTGAGTAGCGATAATGAGGGCGTAGGTATCTTGTTAGGAGGCATTTCTGGTGTTCCGCCCGCGAAAGTCGTGATTTTGGGCGGCGGCGTTGTGGCAGAATTTGCGACGCGAACGGCGATGGGGCTGGGTGCGGAAGTGCGGATTTTCGACAATAATATCCATAAATTGATGCGATTGCAGACGCAATTGGGGCGACAATTATATACGTCTGCCCTGAATCCCATTCAATTGGAGGAACAATTGCGCACGGCGGATGTGGCGATTGGCGCGATTCACTCTGGCGCGGGTCGAACGCCCTTGATTGTGCGCGAGGAAACCGTTTCTAAAATGAAACAAGGTTCGGTCATTATTGACGTGAGCATCGACCAAGGCGGTTGTTTCGAGACTTCGCAACTGACGAGTCACGACAAACCGACCTTTAAAAGATACGATGTTATCCATTATTGCGTGCCAAATATTCCGTCTCGGGTGCCGCGCACTGCCTCCAATGCAGTGAGTAACATATTGACTTCCATCCTTTTACGCTGTGAAGATGCGGGTAATATGGAACGATTACTTGGGAATCACTCAGGGCTGATGAATGGCATTTATATTTGCAGGGGCAGCTTGACGAATAAATATTTAAGCCAACAATTTAATATGAAATATACACATATTGAGTTGGTCATCACGGCTAATTCTTAAAAAATGCTTATCTTTCGGAAATTTTTATATAAAAAAAACATTTGCCGCCTTTTTTAGGAGGCGGCAATTCTAATCTTATAATTTTTTTTCCAAAGATGATACTTTTAAAAAAAACAGCTCCTTTTTTTGTAAAATTATTGTTATTCGGACTTTTGTTATTGCCGATATTAGATTGCTGTGGTTGCTACATAACTACTTTTCGTTATACAGATTCAAGTATCTATCAATACTTTGAACAAAAAAAATTACATCCCACCATTAAATATTACACGGCGCAAGGTCGTCGGATTCGTTATCTTGAAATTGGAAATGATTCGTTGCCCACCGTTCTGTTCATACATGGCGCGCCGAGTTCGTTGAGCGTGCAGCATCAGACCCTTTCGGATTCGCTTTTGTTGACGAAATGTCACATGATAGCGGTGGATCGTCCTGGTTATGGGTATTCGGGATTGGGCAAGTCGGAAGTAAGTATTGCGCGGCAGGCGCGGATGATTCGACCGTTATTGGACAGTTTGAAACAGCGAAAACGCCCGATTATTGTTGCAGGATTCAGTTTTGGCGGTCCGATTGCGTCAAAATTGGTTATGGATAATCCCGATTTAGTAGATGGCATGTTGCTTGGCGCGCCCGCGATTGCTCCCGGACAAGAAAAGATATATAAAATTTCTTATATTACAAAATATTGGTTGACGCGTTGGATTTTCCCGCGCATGTTGCAAGTCGCATCGGATGAAAAATTTGCACATGAAACAGAATTGAAAAAATTATTGCCTGATTGGGGTAAAATTCATATTCCTGTAATTTATATGCAAGGATTGAAAGACAGCACTGTTTATACGAGCAACGCAACGTTTGCAAAAGAAAAGTTAGTCAATGCTAAATCATTGGAAATCATTATGATACCGAATCAACCCCATTTTTTGACCGTTCCGCAGAAAGATTTGATTAAGGCAAAATTGTTGCAATTGATAGAAATGACTCAAAAAAAGGAGCAACTAAATTAATTTTTTAACTAAAAATAGCTACTAAAATGGTAACAAATCCTATAAAATCTTTTTCTATTTATGGACTTTTTGGAACAACCGATGTGCATGTTCCGATGGATGAACCTGTGAAAATACTTGTGGGCGAAAATGGGCTTGGGAAAACGCAACTGTTGAGCCTTTTTTATTATACGTTGACACAAAATTTTTCAAAACTGAAAGAATATAATTTTGATAAATTAGTTTTAACTTTTTATGATGATAAAACAATTGAGTTTAAAGAGAATCCTTTTCCAAATATACCTTTTTCATTATATGATGATAGTTTTTTGATGGAGGACTTAAAAATGATGGGAGCTGAAATTGGAATTGAAGAATTTATAATATTAAAAAATAAATACATTCATAGCAATGAACTTGAAAGGTTAAAATTGAGAAAAGAAACCGATATAAAGAATAAAAACAATTCAAAACAAAAAGTTTTTGAATTATTAGGGGTTGTCGAAAACCAAATTGGCATTAAAAATATGAAAATACCTCCCACCCCGCCGAATATACTTGATATGTACAAACAAGATATACAAAATAGAATACAAGGGATAGATATACTTTATTTTCCTACTTTTAGGCGTGTAGAGGAGGATTTGCATAATCTGGGTTATGGCAAAGCGGATTTATCTTTAAAAGCAGAAAATATATTAATTCAATTTGGTATGGATGATGTGCAAAAGAAATTCAACCAAATTCAAGAAAAAATTGATAAATTGCTCAAAGAAGGCTTGGCGCAATTTACCAAAGACTTATTGAATACGATGACGGAAGATTCTGATTTGGATAATAGTAATATTTTAAATAAAGTTAATGAAACCGAGATTGCCATTATTTTAGCGCGGATTGGAAATCAACTGCCTGATAAACAAAAAATTGCTATTCGGAATATCGTTCGCACCAAAAAGTTTAAAAATCCTTTTCATGCGTATCTTTTGCAAAAATTGATTGAATTATACGAAAAACAGACCACATTAGACCATTCTGTGAAACTTTTTAGAGATATTTGCAATAAATATTTGATTAATAAACAAATATTTTATGACGAAAGTAACATTAAAATTTTTGTTAAATCCGCTATTACAGAGGAAGAAATCCCTTTGAGTAAACTTTCTTCGGGTGAAAAACAAATTATTTCCATTTTTTCCAAAATTTACCTTTCGGAAACGGATAAACGTTTTATAGTACTTTTCGATGAGCCCGAATTGTCATTAAGTATGATTTGGCAAAGGCAATTGTTGCCAGATATTGTCCATTCTCAAAAATGCAACTTTTTGTTGGCAGTTACACATTCGCCTTTTATTTTTGATAATGAATTGGATAAATATGCAGTGGGTTTAGAGGAATATGTTGAACCGATGAAAGGCATGGTTTCAATGCGTAATTCGCCAAGAGGTAAAGCAAATTAACTTTAAATCAATTTATTATAAATTAAAATTTAAAATAACTTAATGTCTTACATAGAAACGCTCCGCAAAAGTAAAGAAAAACACACGGTTGCTTTTGAAGAATTTATGCTTTCTACGCGTCGTTTTTCAAATTCTTTGTTTTGTTTTTTTGAAGGAAAAGATAATGCGTATTATGTACCTCGAATTAAAAGGTTTACGAATAACTATTGTCCTATAAAATGTGGTGGCAGGGAAAGTGTGTTAGAAGTGCATCAACTGATTACAAATAGAACGGAGTATAAACACTACAAAAAAGCATTTTTTATAGATAGCGATTTTAATAAACCGTTGAAACCGCATCAGCCGCCGATTTTTGAAACGCCTTGTTATTCTATTGAAAATTTATATGTTTCAGTAGAAGTATTCAAAGAAATTTTGATAAACGAATTTCATTTTTCGCTTATAAGTGATGCAGTTCTTTTTAAAAATTGTGTTCAATATTTTATGGATAGGCAAAATGAGTTTCATACGGCAGTTCGGTTATTCAATGCTTGGTACGCTTGTTTGATAGCGATTCGGAATGAAACGGGTACGTTGACAGGGGTAAAATTAGATGATAAATTGCCAAAAGATTTTGTTGAAATTTCGTTACAATCGGTTCGTTCAAATTATGATTTTGACAAAATTAAAACAGTGTTTCCAATGGCTACGCCTGTTTCACAAATTGATTTGGATGCAAAATTATTAGCATTTGCTAACTGTGATGCCCATAAAATATTTAGAGGCAAATATGAATTGCAATTTTTAATAAAGTTTATACAATTGATTTTGAACGATTCTATAAGAGATAAGATAGTTGTTACTGAAAAAATTAAATTTGCTTTTGGCGATGCAGGCAATTTAAATAATGAACAAGCTATCAATATTTTTGAAGGTTATGCGGAAACACCTAATATTTTAATTGAATATCTACAACAAGTAACTAAATAGAAAAACACACATAATGTTTCAAACATATTTTCTAAAAACTCTAAAAATGATGATGGATGGGAAATTTTTTTCGCCTATTATGCACCTTCTTACTTTTTTTATTGCCGCGCACGATGTTTCAAGCCTGCACGAGTG
>JBDKKX010000254.1:0-7901 GCA_039795795.1 Bacteroidota bacterium
ATGATTTTGCCACAAATTACACGAATTTTCACCAATTCCAAGTATCAATCGGTGAAAATTCGTGTAATTCGGGTCAAACTATACAAAAAACAAGCTATCTTGCTCCCAAAATTAGAAACTATGAAAAATATCGCGGTTCAAATTCTTTTTTTCCTGTTTTTATTGACATCGGGTTGTGTTTATACGCAAAAAATTACAGATAGTAAAATGGCTTTCGAGCGCAAACAATATGCGGTTGCCGTTAAATTTTTGCAAAAAGAGTATGCTACAACGACTTTGCGCACGGAAAAAGGTAAAAAAGCATTGCTTTTAGCGCAATCCTATTTGCAAATCCATAAAGATGCGGAAGCTACTCAATGGTTTAAAACGGCGTATGAGAACGGCGCGGGTCCCGACGCGCTTCGCGAATACGCTTTCGGTCTAAAACGCGCAGAACAGTATAAAGAAGCCGCCGATGCTTTTAAAAATTTGGGTATCGAAATCGGCTCAACCCACGAGTATCGAAAAGAAATTGCGATTTGTTCGCAAGCGGCGCAATGGCAGACGGATACGATGTATGGCGGTTTTAGCGTTCAATTGGCGAAATTTAATACGTCAGATGCGGATTATGCCCCAACTTTATTTGAAAATGGCTCGTTAGTTATTACTTCGGACCGCAATACAGCGACTGGGGCATTGCCTTATAATTGGACGGGAAAGCATTTTTCGGATTTATTTTTGGTGAAAAACAATCAAGTTACGCCCTTTGATAAGTCGATTAATACAGAATTTAATGAAGGAACGGCTTGTTTTACGGGTGATTTTTCTGAAATGTATTTTACGCGTTGCGGCGGGGATAAGGCGGATGTTTCTTATTGTAAACTTTATGTTTCAAAACATACGAATTCGGGCTGGTCAACGCCTGAAGTGTTGCCTTTAACAAAAGATAAGGTGAATTATGGGCATCCTGCGATTTCAAAAGATGGCAAAACGTTGTTTTTTAGCGCGAATGACCCTGAAGGTTGGGGTGGATATGATATATATAGGTGTGCGCGCACGCCAAGCGGTTTTGAAGAGCCTAAAATTTTGCCGCGCAGTGTGAATACGACAGGCAATGAAGTTTATCCGACTTTGGACGGGGATACTTTGTACTTTGCGAGCGATGGACAAGTGGGCATGGGCGGGTTAGACATTTTTAAAACGTATCCGACCAAAGAAGGCAATTGGATGCCTGTGCAAAATATGTTACCGCCGATTAATTCTGGGGCGGATGATTTTGGATATGTGATTGAACCTGCGGTTGAAAAGCCGACGGGTGTTTTCCAACAAGGTTTTTACACGAGCAATAGACTGGGCGGAAAAGGCAATGACGATATATATCGGTTTGAACGACGAACTCCGTTACAGCGTCCCGTGCCTCCGAAACCGCCTGTCGATACGACGCAGAAAACAAAGCCGAAACCTGTGGAATACAAACTGGTGTTGGAAGGATTTGTGTTAGAAAAAATTTATGCTATCGCGGATAATCCCAATTCACCCGTTTTGGGTCGAAAACCGTTGTCCAATAGTAAAGTGACGGTCGAAATCGGCGGTAAAAAGAGGGAAATCACGCCCAATAAGGATGGTTTTTTCACTTTGGAATTAGACCCACAATCGGATTACACGTTTGCGGCTGCAAAAGAGGGTTATTTGAACAATCAAACCCTTTTTTCTACGAAAGGCATTGCGAAAGACCCCAATCAACCCGTTCAAAAATTTGAAATTGAAATTGTATTGGATAAAATCTTTAAAAATAAGGAAATTGTTTTAGAAAATATTTATTACGATTATGATAAATGGGATATTCGAGAGGATGCAAAACCGACCTTAGACCAATTATCCAATATTTTAACTCGAAACCCGACCATTCGGATTCAACTTTCTTCTCATACGGATTGTCGTGGGAATGATGCTTATAATGCTGTTTTGAGTCAAAAACGAGCAGATGCTGCTGTTAATTACTTGATTTCCAAAGGATTAGATGCGCCGCGATTGACGGCAAAAGGATATGGAGAATCCGCACCTTCTGTTGCTTGCGAGTGCAAAAAATGCACAGAATCCGACCATCAAGCGAATCGACGCACGACGTTTAAGATTATAGAATAGATTCGGCATTAGCATTAAATGAAATTTTTTAAGGTTAAATAGGATTGATTTTTAGATTTGGAGGCTTACAAATCTCCAAAATCCCAAAAAAATCAATCCTATTTAATCCCCAAAAAATCCCATTGAATCCTAATTCTAAAGGCTCACCTTCGCTTTTTTGTAAATCGGCACCGTAGAACACGGCTCCCCATACATAATACTTTGTGCCACAGGTTGCAATTTGCCCGTCAACGCCACATAAGCAGCAGCAGGCACAGGTTTATCGCTACAACCTTTGACCACAATTCGTTTTCCATGAAACGCACTTACGTCCAATTGAGCAATGGTTTTAAAATAAAAAGTTTTATAAAAATTGTCCACATCGCCTTGAAACAATTCACGCACATAAGGCGCGGCGTAAGTCGCCACCAACATATACGCCCAAACGGGAATAATGGCATCTGCGGTGCAATCAATCACAAGATTTTTGTTTTGATACTGTTTCCAATCATGATTTTTACAGGCTTCGCGGAAATCTTTTTCTTTCAAAATTAACTCCATGAACAAATAATCTTTCATATCGAAAACAACGACATCGCCTTTTGGAAAAAAATCTTCCAAATTAATCGTGATTAAACCACTTTCTGCAACACGATTGACTAACGGTTTTTCCATAAATATAATTTTTTAGTCCCGACGCTGGAATTAGGATGAAATAAGATTTTTGAGGATTAAATCGGATTGATTTTTAGGATTTCAATCCATCCTAAAAATCAATCCGATTTAATCCCCAAAAATCTTATTTAATCCTAATTCCAGTTATTCAGTTTTAACACCAATATTACTTTCAGGCTCTTTGAAATCTTTGGGTTGAGGTAAATCTTTGATGCTTTTCAGCCCAAAATAATCCATAAATTTCTCAGCAGTACCATATAACAAGGGTCTTCCAGGGGCTTCGCTGCGCCCCGTAATGATAATTAATTCTTTTTCTAACAATTTTTGAACGGCATAATCGCAATTCACGCCCCGAATTTGCTCTACTTCACTTTTTGAAACAGGTTGTTTATACGCGACAACGGACAAAACTTCCAATGCAGCAGGCGACAATCGTTTTTTAGTCGTTTGTTTCAAATAAGTACCAACTGTTTTTTGAAACGCGCCCTTCGTCAAAAAGCGATAACCTTCCGCAATTTCAACAATTTCAAAAGCATAAGGTTCACTTGCGTAACGCAATTTCAAGGTTTCAACTGCTTTTAAAATATCCGTTTGCGAAAAAGCCGTTTCAAAACTGGCATCTAAAACCGATTTGATTTCTGGCACGGTCAAGGGACTATCCGCCGTAAAAATCAAACTTTCAATATGCGGAATGAGCGTATCCAATTATTTGTGAATTATTTAAGAATTATTTAAATTTAATATAAGTTATCGGATGGATTTCCCAAACCGATAATGGTTTAAGGTTTTTTGACCCCACATTTCCCGCCGAATGTTGCGTATCAAAGAAAAGGGAGCCGCGCAAACTAATAGGCACTGGCGGGTCACAAAACATTGTTTTTTTATTGGTATCAAAAAATGCTGGATATTTTGCATAAAATTGAGAGCGCGCCTTTTTCATAATCTTAAAATCTTTGGAATTGACATCTTCGGGCAACCCCGCTAATTCGACATTCATTAAGTTGATTGGATCGCCCGTCGCGCTCAAATCCCCTATGATAATGTGAAAATCCAAATCATCTTCTTTTTTAACGGAAAAAATATAGGTGTTTTTTATATACACATTTCGGTCTTCTTCTGCTACTCGTGGCGTTGATTGGCGAATTTTTGGCGAATATGCGTGCATATCTCCGTCTGGTGCAAGCGTCACCAATAAATCCCCTGTGGTCTCAAAAATTTCGGTACGTGCGGTACTAATAGAAGTTTTTGCATCTTTTCTGGCTACACCCGTGAAAAAATTTACATACGAAGCCGTATTGGGAGCGAGGTCTTCGGTATCTTTTGGTAACTTGCCAGCAATAATATTATCCGCATCAGTTGTTTTCGCGCTTGTCGTGGTCGTGCCTGCACCCGTCGTGGTCGTACTTGTACCCGTCGTGGTCGTGCCTGTACCCGTCGTGGTTGTACCTGTTGGTTTAGGAAGTGTAGTCGTCGTTGTTGTACCTCCTGCGGGTTTTGTCGTCGTGGTGGTCGTCGGGAATGGAGTGGGCACTGGATTAAATACAATGGGTTTAAAACAACCCGCCATTGGCGCAGAAATGCCAAAACATAATATGATTTGTTTGAAATTCATTTTTACGATTTTAAATTAAAAGGTTTTTAAAAATGCGAAGTTAGAAATGATTTTAAAAATAAAGTTAAATTTGTTTTTGTTTTGCAAAATGAACTAAAATTGTACTGAGAAATTCGTTTGGAAATAAATTTTCCAACAACTTTACCCTATCAAAAATGAAAAAAGCAATTCGCAATCAGTATGCCGAGTTAGGCGTTGAGAATTATTATCAGCAACATGCAGCAGATTATCAAAATCCTCACTTTGAACAAATTAAAACGCTTTTGGAACGCCATCAACATCTATTGGATTACACCAAAGTATTCGATTTTTGTTGCGGCGGCGGTGAAGTGACGCTGATTTTAAAACAATTAGGTTTTGACCAAACGGTTGGTTCAGACCCTTTTACTTTCGCATTATATGAAAAAAATACTCAAAAAAAATGCCTTCAATTGTCCTTTGACGATGTGATTCGAGGCAAATTAACAGAAGATTATACGACCATTATTTGCAGTTTTGCAATGCACCTTTGCGCCGAAAAAAAGTTATATGCGCTTGTTAATCAATTATTTAAACATACTGAAAATATTGTCATTCTTACACCGCACAAACGACCTGCTTTAGAAATTTGGTCTGCATTTGAATTGATTTTAGAAGATTTTGCATTGACAGAACGCGGTAAAAAAGTTTTCTTAAAAAGTTATCGAAGCACTGTTTGAATGTGGATTTTTTTGACTCATCCGCATTTTTGGCGCAACATGTAGATTTTTTTTGAAACACATAGGAACATAGGACACATAGATTTTTTTAATTCATTAAAAATCAATGGATTAAAAAAATCTATGTGTCCTATGTTCCTATGGGTTTCAAAAAAATCTAATTATTTTTTAACTTTCGATTTTGATTTCGATGGCATTTTCAATTTAACACTATCTTGCGCCACTTTTGGCTTCAACTTGACGCTGTCTTGCACGACTTTGGGCTTTAACTTAACGCTATCTTGCACGACTTTGGGTTTATCCGGAACAGTAACAAGCACTTTCTCCTTCACAACCGCAGGTTTTTCATCTGCCCGAACCCGAATAAAAGAAAATTTATTCTCTGTTCCCATTTGTGCATATTGAAAAGCAGCATGATCCAATCGAATAATTTTATAACAATTCGCCGCATAATTGCCTTTTAACGTAAAACAACTATTTTTTTCAAGGCGTTTTACAGCCGTTTTATGCGGTTGTTTGATTTTCGCCGTATCCGTGCAAGGCATTTTAGCACAATCCGCATAAGTGTCAATCCGTTCTTCCGTCATTTTTTGCCCGTCGTAGTATTGTATAACCTTGCCGCTTGGCAAAAAATCATATACTACTTTTTCATCCTCTTTACTTTTCCACTTGCCGTAAATCGGCGATACAGGCTTTTTAGGCGCGTACAGGTCAGGAGCTTGTGCAACAGCACAGGTCGGTATTAAAAATACTCCTAAAAAACGCAACAGATTCATTTTCAAATTTTTTTAGATTAAAAAATCAATTCTAATCAGTACAAAAGTCTGCCTTTTAATCCACCCAATCGGCTATAAATAAATTGGTGTCTCTTGTACCATGATTGTTTTTGTTAGACGAAAAAATAAGTTGTTTGCAACACTCCATTGATTTTTATCTTTGCCCCGAATACGTGATAAAAAATACTTTTTATCACAGATGGAACAGATTGAACCAGATTTTCACAGATTTTTTTTGATTTTCAATGCTTAATCTGTGAAATCTCGTTTAATCTGTTCCATCTGTGCCGAAAAGTATTTTTGTCATAAATCAAATTGAATAACCTTGTATTTAATTAAAATAAAATGTTTTATACAATTCTTGCCGTAATGATTTTGATGGCGATTGGCATTCAAAAAATGTGGCTCATACCCGCGCCCCAAGGCATCCGAGTATTGATGTATCACAAAATATCCACGAATGTAAGTGATTATTTAACGGTTACTTGTGAACAATTGGAGGCGCATTTAGATTTCTTACAAAAGAATGGTTATCAATACATTACGTCCCAGCAATTGATTGATTTTTACCTACATCAAAAAGCATTACCGCCCAATCCAATCCTTTTGACTTTTGACGACGGGTTTGTAAATGTGCGAGATTGGGCTTATCCCATATTAAAAAAATATCAAGCAAATGCTACGCTTTTTATTACAACTGCTTTTTTAGGAGAGACCAATCGATGGGATAATGGCAATGACCCAATTATGACTGTGGAACAATTAAAAAATTTGAGTTCAGATACTTTTGAATTGGCTTTGCATTCGCATCAGCACCAGAATTATAAACAATTAACGACGCAACAAATTGAAAATGACTTACAAACAAATATTGATTTTTTTAAAAAGAATCAAATCAATTATACACCTGCGTTCGCATATCCGTATGGGGGTTGCCCAAAACACATAGATTCTATTTTTAAACGCTTGGGTATTTTGATGGCATTTAGGATTGGAAATAAAGTGAATGCTTTTAAAATAAATGATTTATATACTATAAAAAGAATTGATATAAGAGGGACGGATACTTTTGGCGATTTTAAGCTAAAAATAAAAAAAGGCAGAACAAAATGGATTTTGTAAAATTATTGAAGCATAAATTGCGTTTATTGTCCAAAATTATTTATTTTTCATCTATCGTAAAAACTAAACCAGACATGAAATTTTTAACATTTAGTACAATTGCTTTGTCTTTTTTAATAAGTTGCACGGAAAAACCGAGTAAAAAAGCAACTGGAGAGATAACAACAACGCCTGCACCTGCAACGACAGCCTCCGCGCCTACTGCTGTGCCACCGCCTCCTGCGGCTACTCCTGCCGCAGAACCCGCCGCTGCGCACGCGCCTACAAAAGGTACAACCGTAAATCCTGCAAGTTTAAATTTGGCAGGAAAGTGGTCTGTTGCGCAATATTATGGTGAAAAAGAGGCAAAAGCCTTCCTCGGAAAAGCCGTTTTGAACATTACGGCGGATAAAATTATTCGTCAGTTTGGGGCAAAGGCAGATACTTGCACTTATGCGAGTGCGGAAAAAATAGAGCAAACTTTTACTGCTTTTTTGGAAGGTTCTAATGTCAAAGTTGCGGGCGCGACTCCGAATATTACAGCCGTTCGGTTGACAGGCGCGGGCGGTGAATGTTTAGGACTTGGGTTGTTTAATAAAAGCATTTTGGTATGGGAAGACGGTGGTTTATTTGAATTGCAGAAGAAATAGTCCGCTTGTCCTTCCGTAGCTTGTCCTTCCGTAGGAATCGGGCGTTTCCTACGGAAGGACAAGGTTCCAAATTACTTTCCATACAAAGGTTTGATAATCATTCGATTGTCAAACCTTTTGTCGTTTTAAATGTTTGGTTTTTTATACATAAGCAAGCCATTTTGCACTTGTAAAAATCGTTTTAAAAAATCATAATTAATTTTTAATCAATTGTTTACGTCGTTTAACAGTTATTATTCATCCGTATTCGATATTTACATGAAAAAAATTTACCTATCTTATTTTT